>NZ_JBMKHT010000054.1:0-26233 GCF_049238165.1 Enterobacter cloacae complex sp. IR5422
GCCAAAATCAGCCACGAAGAGACGATTTTGGGCTGAAAATTGGAAAATTGAGCCACAGGACGTCGATAAAGGACGGTTTGGGGCGTCATATCGGGAGCTGCGGACCACTTAATCGCAACTTCCTTAAGCGGTTGGCTCGTAAAACAATCTGCTTCTCACGCTCAGTTGAGGTCCACGAAAAAGTCATCGGAGCTTTTATCGAAAAATACATGTTCTACTAATTGGATGCACTACCTAAACGTAGATAGATTGTCTTTCCCCAGACGCAGCGCCTTCTTTTCCTTTACCCGGACACCCCGTCAGAAAAATGGCAGACAGCAACAGTGATATATATATCAACCGGGAAACCCCTCTAAAATACGTTCATACTTTTTAATCAATATCGTTACTGGTTCAGCAGGATCATAGTTTCTATAATCAAAGAGATGACTGTTACCCCAAAAACCATAGCTTTTTAATAACCAGTAATCACTGACAATCGAAGCTTGTTGCTCTAGTCCGTACTCCAGTAAGTTAGTCTTATCAAGACTGTACGTATAATCAGCAGCCCAGGAGAAAGCACCACGCATACGCACCCACATACCACGTTGATGCTGCCAGACATGCATCATTTCATGCATAAAAAGATGTTGGGCATCAGTCACTGGGTGGCTAACAGGCATAGAAAAGTCATGTTCATATTTTTCAGACCTGAACCACATTTCTCCATCAGGACTCATTGCCTGGCCGGGGTTTTGAAGATTAAAAGGCAGATAACTTTCAAGGTGAATCCATACTTTATGATAGTAAATACTATACCCAAAGAGCGAGCTCGCTAAATTTATTTCTCCAAGCCTGAGGCGTCGAAGTCCCCCTTCGCGAATCACTGGCCAACTTATGGAGTTTGGATAGTACACAATAGTATCCTCAGAATTTTACTCGTCGGGTAAATGCTACACGCTTAAATAATTATGAGATAGCAAGAAATCATGTTTAAGATCGCAAAATAAATAAAACCACAAATAACTCAACATTGCTGACAATACATATAAAATTCACACCAAAAATATTTCTATAAAATTAAATAAGCAACATCAATTAATCGTAACTGCGGGGTTAATAGATTGCTTTCTTTCAGACGCATAATTACGGTGTAATACACCATATTTTCCGTATTAGCCTTTACAGCAATGCGTAAAACTTTTTAAACAGTCGCCACCCGCGCTACTCTTCTTTTCGTATCTAAACATGAAAATGCCTCATGTTGCATTGAAATTAAGTCACTTCCCCTGCGCCACGGGCTCAGGCATAAATTATGCATTGGTAACTTCTTAGCAACATGAACTTAGGATGCATAACCACAATGAGCAAAGCTTTCACATATACCCTTAAGCGCAGTTGCTTCGATGAGAATTACAACCCGTCAGAAAATACGCGTACGACCACCAACTTCGCCAACCTGGCGCGCGGAGAAAAGCGTCAGGAAAACCTGCGCAATACGCTGGTGATGATCAACAACCGCTTTAATGCCTTAGCGCGCTGGGATAACCCAAACGCCGATCGCTATGCGGTTGAACTTGAAATCATCTCTGTCGATTTGAATATTGGCGCGGAAAAGCCGTTCCCGGCCATTGAGATACTGCAAACCACCATTGTCGACAAGAAAAACAACCAGCGTATCCCTGGCATCGTCGGGAATAACTTCTCGTCTTACGTGCGGGATTATGATTTCAGCGTGCTGTTGCTGGAGCACAACAAGAACCAGCAGCACTTCAGCATTCCGGAAAAATTTGGCGAACTGCACGGCAATATCTTCCGCCATTTTGTGAATTCACCTGAATACAAAGAGAACTTCACAAAAGGACCGGTGATTTGCCTGAGCGTCTCCAGCAAAGATACCTATCGCCGCACCGGTAACCAGCACCCCGTGCTGGGCGTTGAGTACCAGCCGGATGGCGAATCGCTTACGGAGCAGTACTTCGCGAAGATGGGCCTGAGCGTGCGTTACTTTATGCCGGAACACAGCGTGGCGCCGTTCGCGTTCTTCTTTACCGGGGATTTGCTGAGTGATTACACCGACCTCGAACTGATCGCCACCATCAGCACGATGGAGACGTTCCAGAAGATCTATCGCCCGGAAATTTATAACGCCAACTCGGCGGCGGGGCTGTGCTACCGACCGGATCTGAACCAGCAGGATCACTCCTTAACCAAAATTGTGTATGACCGGGAAGAGCGAAGCCGTCTGGCGATTGAACAGGGTCGGTTTACCGAAGAGTACTTTATTAAGCCTTACAAACACATTCTTGAGCAGTGGTCTGATAACTACACGCTTTAATACATTAAAAAAGGTCTTTTATTATGAAAACATTGCTCCCGACTTCAACGGCTGGCAGCCTGCCAAAGCCGACCTGGCTTGCGCAACCTGAGACGCTTTGGTCACCGTGGAAGTTACAGGATCAGGAACTGCTGGCAGGCAAGCAGGATGCGCTGCGCCTGTCTCTGGATGAGCAGATCCGCGCGGGAATCGATATCGTCAGCGACGGGGAACAGACCCGCCAGCACTTCGTCACCACCTTTATTGAACACCTGAGCGGCGTCGATTTTGAGAACCGCCAGACGGTGCGCATTCGTAACCGCTATGACGCGAGCGTGCCGACCGTGGTTTCTGCGGTTGCGCGCCAGAAACCGGTCTTCGTCGACGATGCAAAGTACCTGCGCCAGCTCACGGACAAGCCGATCAAATGGGCCCTGCCGGGGCCGATGACCATGATCGACACCCTCTATGACGCGCACTATAAAAGCCGCGAAAAGCTGGCCTGGGAATTCGCCAAAATCCTCAACCAGGAAGCGCGAGAGCTAGAGGCCGCAGGCGTGGATATTATCCAGTTCGATGAACCGGCGTTTAACGTCTTTTTTGATGAGGTCAACGACTGGGGCATCGCCGCGTTGGAGCGCGCCATTGAAGGGCTGAAGTGCGAAACCGCGGTCCACATCTGCTACGGCTACGGCATCAAGGCCAATACCGACTGGAAAAAGACGCTCGGCTCGGAGTGGCGCCAGTACGAAGAGGCCTTCCCTAAGCTGCAGACCTCTAACATCGACATCATCTCCCTGGAGTGCCACAACTCCCGCGTGCCGATGGATCTGCTGGAGCTGATCCGCGGTAAAAAAGTGATGGTTGGGGCGATCGACGTGGCAACCAACACGGTTGAAACGCCGGAGGAAGTGGCCGATACGCTGCGAAAAGCGCTGCAGTTTGTCGACGCCGACAAGCTGTACCCGTCAACCAACTGCGGCATGGCGCCCCTCTCCCGTCAGGTTGCCAACGGCAAGCTTAAAGCACTCAGCGCTGGCGCAGAAATTATCCGCCAGGAGCTTGGCGCGTAATCCCCTTACGCTGCCAGTACAGCGGCGTACCAAAGCGCTCGACGTAATAATCAATCACCGCCCTGACGTTCAGGGGCGGATGTCGGGCATCAGGGTAGATCGCCGCGATAGCCTGTTGTTCCGTAGTGATGGCGCACTCCAGCGCGGGCAGGAGCGGAATCAGCTCACCGCGCTGGAGCGGCTCGCTCACCAGCCAGTCCGGAAACAGCACAATCCCCATCCCGCCAAGCGCCGCAGCCAGCAACGCTTCCGCATTATTCGAGGTCATCAATGGCGTCACGGGATAGTGTGTCCACGCCTCGCCCGCCCTGCGCAACAGCCAGCGGTTAGGCCCTGACGATCCGCGATACACCAGGCAATGATGGTGGTTCAGATCGTCCGGCACTTCTGGCGCACCGTGTTTACGCACGTAGTCTGGCGACGCGGCCAGATGGTACACCTGCTGCCCAAACACCCGCGCGCGAAACGACGAGTCCGTCAGCACGCCAATGCGGAAGATAAGATCTGCCGCATCACGGTGGGGGTCAATGAAATCATCGGTCAGCGTCAGCTCTACGCTCAGGCGAGGATAGCGTGCCGACAGGCCGGGAAGTCCTGGGGCTATGTGCTTCTGGCCGAAAAACACCGGTCCGTTAATGCGGATCGCACCGGACGGCTCCACCGCACGCGCGTCCAGCTCCCGGCGCGCCTCTTCAAGATTCTCCGCCATCGACCGGGCGTAGCGAATAAACAGATGACCGCTTTCCGTGGGAATGACGGCCCGCGTATTGCGATAGAAAAGCTGCTGCCCGAGCGCATCCTCGAGCTGGTGGATCACGCGCGATATCTGCGAGGCCGATATCCCCTGCCGCCGCGCCACGACGGAGAAGTTCTGCGCTTCATACACGTCGATAAAGATCAGCAGCGCGCGGATGTTGATGTTGCTGGCGTCAACCATTAATGCATATCCTGCAAAGGTGTTTGCAGCATTATGGCATTTTTCTCATTGCACAACCCACGTAATCTTCTTCGCCTGAAAACGGAGGAAGAAGAATGCAGTTGGTTTTGATTTTACTGGTGATTGCTGGTGGGATGGGCCTCTCCGTCGAGGCGGGACTGCTGGGCCCCCTGGGGGGAAAAGTCGGGGATTTATGGGCGACGTTCAGCATTTTTGGCGTCGGCGCCGCGCTGACGTTTCTGCTGATGCTGTTTTTCAGCCCGCGCAACAGCCCGTCGTTTTTCGCACAGCCCGGCTGGCAGCTCCTAGGCGGGGTGCTGGGTCCGATCTACGTCGTCATACTGACGCTTGCCACGCCGACTATCGGCATCGCGCTGACGATGATTGGCATTCTGGCAGGTCAGGTTTTTAAAAGCCTGATCATTGACCACTTTGGCCTGCTGGGTACGCCGCACAGGAAGATAAACGCAAGACGCATCGTGGCGCTGGTTTTTATTATTGCCGCACTGGTACTGGTCGCAAAGGGGTAAACACATGACACTGATGATGATAATTCTGGCCATCTGCGGCGGCGCGACGCTGAGCATACAGGCCGCAATTAATGGGCAGCTCGGCAGCAGCGTGGGCGTTTTCAAGAGCGCGTTTCTAACGTTTTCCGTCGGCGCGCTGGTGACCGCCCTGCTCATTTTCTTCTTTGAGCCTAAGCAGGCGGTCACGCTGCTGGACGTGCCGAAATGGCAGCTCCTCGGGGCGATGTTTGGCGTGCCCTATATCGTGATAATGGTGCTCGCCGTACAGCGGATCGGCACCGCCGTCGCCACGGTGGCGGTGATATTCGGCCAGCTCGCCATGAGTATGCTGATTGATAACTTTGGCTGGCTGGGCAATCCCGCCATTTCGTTTTCACCGAGCCGTCTGAGCGCGGTGGTATGCCTGGGGATTGCCCTGTACTTCATCTACTCCAGCAGCAAAACCGGCAGCGTCCGCGACTAAGCTGAGGTCTTACGGGTAAAGAACAGCGTTACCGTGGCGACGGTGACGCCCAGTTTCTTCATCTCGGTTTTATTAAACAGATGGTTCTCATCCTGCAGGTACATCCAGTCGTCAAAGTTCAGTAGCCAGGTGCTGCCGTTGGCCTTCACGTTCATGCTGTAATGCCAGTTGAACGCGTTGCCGGCGGCCTGCCCCGTTGCTACCCCTTCAATGTCCCCCGCCGTGCCTTCGTAGCGATCGCTCCCCACGCGGCGGATATGCCAGACCCGCTGCTGCTTCTCACCGTCGTCGTAAACGAAGTGCTCGTTCAGCGTCAGCGTATCGCCGATAACGTCCCCGGCAATCTCAACGTGAAAGCGGCGGATCTGCTTGCCGCTGCGATCCTGTACCATCCCCCACGCTTCGGTTTTGCCCTGGAAGTAATGGAAGATATCCAGCCGCGGCTGCTGCTGGCGATACTCGGTCACCTCCGTGCTACAGCCCGCCAGCAGCATCGTCAATGCCAGCGCCATCATCAGGATACGTTTCATTTTTGGCCTCCGATTAACTGCTGACGCAGCTCAGGGTATTGCGTACGAGGGTCGAGCCAGATGGCCAGGAAGCGGGTGCTGAACGCTTCTGACTGACTCGGTCCGAGTGGAATAAAGGCTTTTTGCGCCGCTGACGCGCGATACCAGAACTGCCCCTGCCCGTCGTCGAGCACAAACGCCAGCTGTGCGCCCGGCCGGACATCCGGCCACAGAGAGCGGAGCATCTGTAACCAGGCTTCGCTTCGGGGTTCCCGTTGCAGGATCCCCTGCGCCTGCCACTGGTCGCGGGTCGCCTCGACAAGCTCATCGCGATCGATATCGCGCGCATAGGTAATAATCAGCGCCTGATCCTGGTTCTCCCGACCGTAACGCCCGTCCGGCGTACGCAGCTGGGAGGTATAGACGGTGAATGGCCCCCAGGTGAGCGTGGCGTCCCCCACCTTCCGCCACCCCAGCCAGTCGGTGGCCTGGGCAACAGGAACAACCAGCGTCAGACAAAGCAACAAAACCGCAGCTCTCATTTTTGTCTCCCCATCAGCAGGTGGAAAAACAGCATCAACACCAGCCAGCCCGGCGCCATCCAGCTGACGACGATAAAGGTCGGCTCCAGAAACGTGATGGCACCCAGCCGCTCGCCAATCAGGTACGCCACCGGCCCTCCCACGGCGGCCAGCAGGGTGAGCAGCCAGCCGGGCAACGTGGTGGTGCGCGTAAGCTGCGTCCAGACGGTGGCGAACATCAGCCATAATGCCACCATCCATAGCGGCATCAGGGCATCACCCGTGAAGGCGATCAGCCCCGTCAGCGCCCAGAGCGTATCC
The DNA here is from genome assembly GCF_049238165.1 of Enterobacter cloacae complex sp. IR5422. Lineage (NCBI taxonomy): Bacteria > Pseudomonadati > Pseudomonadota > Gammaproteobacteria > Enterobacterales > Enterobacteriaceae > Enterobacter > Enterobacter cloacae complex sp. IR5422. Next base: position 6,651 of record NZ_JBMKHT010000054.1, read on the forward strand.
AGCAAACTGCCCGCCGCGGCCAGCCCAATGGCGTAAAAACGGTATACAGACGGCAAGAGCAGGCACGCCAGGATCGCCAGCCCGAGCCAGATAATCAGGCCCTGTTCGCGAAAGAGCACCACCAGCGCCCAGTAGAGATCGAACGCGACGGCCAGCAGGAAGACCTGAAGATATCGTCTCATACGCGCTCTGCGGTCAGCTGCACCACGCTAATGGTGCGGGCGTTAAACCCGGCTTCACAGTAGCCAAAGTAATAAAGCCACATGCGGCGGAACCGCTCATCAAAGCCGAGCTTTTCAATCTCCTGCCAGGCGTGGACAAAGCGCTGCCGCCAGTGCGCCAGCGTGCGGGCGTAGTCCGGCCCCATGTCGAAGAGATTGCGCACCACGAAATCGGTGTGGCGCGTCATCAGCTCGTTCATGGCGGTGATGCTCGGCAGGAAGCCGCCGGGGAAAATGTAGCGCTGAATAAAATCGACGCTTTTGCTGTAGTCGCGATAGCGCTGGTCCTGAATGGTGATGGCCTGAATCGCCATTCGTCCACCCGGGCGCAGCCGCGCCTGACAGGTCCGGAAGAATGTAGGCAGATAGCGCTGCCCGACGGCTTCAATCATCTCTATTGAGACCAGCTTGTCGTACTGCCCGGTGAGGTCGCGATAGTCGCAGAGCAGCACCTCAACACGATCCTGCAACCCGGCGCGGGCGATCCGCTCGGTTGCCCAGACGTATTGCTCCTGCGACAGCGTGGTGGTAGTCACCCGACAGCCATAATGACGGGCCGCGTATTCCGCCATCGCCCCCCAGCCGGTGCCGATTTCCAGCAGGTGGTCGGCCTCGCTAAGCGCCAGCTGGTCGCACAGGCGCGCCATTTTGGCCTGCTGAGCCGTCGTGAGATCCTGCTCGTCTGCGGTAAAGAGCGCGCTGGAGTAAAGCAGTTCCCTGTCCAGAAAATGGGCATAGAAGGTGTTGCCCAGGTCGTAGTGGGCGGCAATATTTTCACGCGCCTGCGCGCGGGAGTTACGCCGCGTCCAGTGGCGCAAACGCTCCAGCGGTCGGCCAAGCAGCCGGAACCCTTTCTCAAGACGGCCAAGCACCTCGCCGTTGAGGGCCAGGATTTGCAGAAGCGGCGTGAGCTGCGCGGTTTCCCATTCGCCGTCCATCCAGGCTTCAGCGGCGGCAAGGCTCCCGCCCGTTAAGACGCGCCAGTAGACGGCGGGCGTGAGGATCTGCACGTCGGCGTGTAGCGTGGAGGATGTCTCGCCAAAATGGAAGGTCTGCGCCCCTTCACGCAGGGTGAGCGAACCACCGCGGATGCCGCTTAACAGACGAAACAGCAGCCATCGCGCGAGGCGGACGTTGCGCGGGATATCGGGTTCTAACGCAAAGACGGGATCGGTCATGAGCGTTCACTCCTGCTGACGGGATGGTTATACAGCGGCACGCGCTTGAGCCACAGCCTCAGCGCCTGCCAGTAAATGGCGAAAACGGTTTTCAGGGTCATAAGCGGGATGCGCAGCAGCAGCGCGCGCAGTGCCGGACGGGTCAGCGGCTCCCGGCGCAGAGCGAGCGTGGCGTCGAACACCTTCGCTTCCTGATGATTTTCAATGTGCATATGCAGCGTGTTATCCGGATCGTTGAAGCGCCAGTGGTAGATCATGTCCATCGGGTTGAAGGGGGAAACGTGAAACGCCTTTTCCGTGGGCTGGGCATGTTGCCCGTCGACCGCGTAATAATGACGCTCGTTCCACGGCGTGTTGCGAACCTCGGCCAGTACCCAGCGCAGAGTCCCCTTCCCGTCATAGCAGTAGTAAAAGTTGACCGGGTTAAAATGAAACCCGAAATACCGCAACTGCGTCAGAAGCATGACCCGCCCGTCCGGCCGTTCCCCGGTCAGGCTCTCCAGCCTGCTGAGCACATTCTCTTTGAGCGGCGTGCCGAGCGGATAGTCCGCGTCGTGGAACGCGGCGGCGGCAAAGCGATTGCGGCGCACGCCGACAGACGCCAGCAGCGGCAGCTCATCAAGATCCAGCCAGGCCATAAAGACGCTGTAGCGAAATTCATGGGTTTTCGGCTGAAGGCGGCGGTGGCGCAATACGCCGTGATAGAGGCAGCTGTTCATCTCAGTTCCCCTCTCCGGCCGCTATCGCGTTGACCACGTCCAGCGCGCTGCGCACGCCGTCTTCATGAAAACCGTTGTACCAGTAAGCCCCACAGTACCAGCTCCGCTGGTGACCGTTGATCTCGCCGCGCCGCGCCTGCGCCCGCCAGCTTTGCGGGTTAAACAGCGGATGTTCATAAACGAAGCGTTGCAGAACGAAGCGTTCATCCACCGGTGCGTCCGGGTTCAGGGTGACGCAGAACAGCGGACTGCCCGCAGGCAGCCCCTGCAGAATGTTCATGTTGTAGGTCACACAGGCGCTGGCCTGCTCCTGCGCGCTCAGCCGGTAATTCCAGCTCGCCCAGGCGCGCGGCCGCACCGGCAGCCAGCGCGGGTCGCTGTGCAACACCACCTCGTTGCGCTGCCAGCCGATATCGCCCAGCACCTCGCGCTCTGCGGAGGTCGGGTCGTCAAGCATCGCCAGAGCACTGCCGGAGTGGCAGGCAAATATCACCTGGTCGAAGGTATGGCTGCCGTTTTCAAGCTGGAGCGTGACCCCGTCCTCGTGGCGGCTCACCCGCTGCACCGGTGAATTGAGATGCAGCGTCAGCCGATCGCCCAGTTTGTCCAGCATCGCGCGGATATACTCTCGCGAGCCGCCCGGCACCACGTACCACTGCGGGCGATGGGTGATATCCAGCAGACCGTGGTTTTGGAAGAAACGTAAAAAAAGCGGCAGCGGGAAACGCTTCATCTCCTGCAGCGAGGATGACCAGATGGCGGCCCCCATCGGCAGAATATAGTGGCGCGCAAAAAAGGGCGTAAAGCCGTGCTGGTCCAGAAACGTCTGCAGCGTGGCGTTCGGGTCCACTTCCCCGTCCAGCGCCTGTTTTGCCAGACGATTGAAGCGGACGATTTCACCGAGCAGCCGCCAGAATGTCGGATTGACGAGATTTCGGCGCTGGGCAAACAGCGACGTCAGGGTGTGGCCGTTGTACTCCAGCCCCGTCTCGGGGTTGTGTACTGAAAAGCTCATCTGGGTTTTTTGCCCGCTGATACCCAGCTCGCTGAGCAGGCCCATAAAGCGCGGATAGGTGCGGTCGTTGTAGACGATAAACCCGGTATCGATCGCGTATGTGCCCTGTGGCGTCGTCACGTCAACCGTTGCGGTATGGCCGCCCGGTGTGGATCCCCCTTCAAACAGGGTCACCTGATGGTGCCCGGCCAGTCGCCAGGCGCACGTCAGCCCGGCAATGCCGCTGCCGATAATTGCAATGTTCATGAACGCACCATCCTGCGCAGCAGCGTGCGCTGAAGAAAAGCAGGCAGCCCTGAGAGCAGCCGCAAAATGAAGCCAAATCCGGCAGGAAACGCGATGTGCATTTTCCCGGCCGCCAGCCCGATACGGATCGCCTTCACCGCCTCATCGACGGTCACCCGACCCGGCATGGCAAAATCGTTTTTTCGCGTCAAGGGCGTATCGACGAAGCCCGGAGAGACAACCGTGACGGTAATCCCTTTTGGCTCCCAGTCCAGACGCAGGCTTTCGGCAAACCAGCTCAGCGCCGCTTTGGACGCACCGTAGGCCTCTGCGCGAGGGAAAGGCAGCCAGTGGGCCATCGAGCTCACCAGCACCACGCGGTTGCCTCGAACCAGCTGCGGCTGCAGCGCCTCAAGGCAGTTCACCGGCCCGAGGAAATTGGTGTTCATGACCCGCTCCACCAGCGCCGCATCCACCACGCCACCGTCGAGGTATTCGCAGGTACCGGCGCAGAGAATAATCAAATCGGCGTAGCTGCCGGTCAGCGCCTGTCGGCAGGCCTCCCGGTCCGTCATATCGAACAGGCGAACGGTGAGATTGGGGCAGGTCTGATGCAGCGCTTCCAGACGCGCCGGATCGCGCCCGCAGGCAATCACATGATAGCCGTCAGCGGAGAAGGATTTCGCCAGCCCGGCGCCAATGCCCGAACTTGCACCGGTAATCAGTACCGTCTTCATGATTTGACCCTCCGCTTCACGCCGCGTACCGCCCAGCCCAGCAGAGGAAGATGTTCGTAGATCATCTCTCCCGCATCGTAGTAGTCGCGCTGGTGGGTGATGAGATCGTTTTCCGTCTCCACCACCGAGCACCCCGGCAGATCGAGCGGTTCGCCTCCGGCAATGCGCGGATGCGACCAGTGCATCACCCAGGTGACAACAAACCGGTTCCCGCTGCAGAGCGGCGGGTCGATAGAAAAACGGCAGTTCTCGACGTTGGCCAGCAGATGGGTGAAATAGCGCTGAAGCGCAAAGATACCGTCGTGCTCGCCGAACGGATCGACAAGCGTGGCATTTGAATGGTAAAGCCCGACCAGCGCGGACGGCGGCTGGCTATCCAGTGCGGCGTAGTACTCGACAAACCGACTCACGACAGAGGGCAAAGTGCTCATGGGTCACATCCTGGCTGTAAACAACGTGGCGTAATCGCATACTTAAAACTTACACAATTAACGTTATTTGTCCAAATTTGTGCAAATTTATTTTTTATTACCCATAAATATCAACAACTTGATAACTCAATCATTTGACGGTTTTGTCGACCGGGTAAGGCGTAGCCGCCACCCGGCTTTCACTTTCAGGTTATCCTTAAGGCAAATTCAGCGGTCATCTTCCAGGCTTATCCTTTTTATTCATAAGGATGCCTGACATGAAACGTTTCTTTCTCTCCCTCTTCTCAAGCCCGGAATCCTTACTGCAGGTGATGAGTCAGCAGGAAATTATTGAAGCCGTGGAAGATGGCGACCGCATCATTATCGACCAGGACGGGAACGCCTCGGTGAACTACAAGAGCAACGAGGTGCGGCAGGACTTTCTGCGTCACGTTAACGCGCTGAAGAGGGCCTGATATGGGAACGGCGATATTTATGGTGCTGATGGTCTGCGGGTACTGGTACACCAGCCGCGACCTGTCGACCCGCTTTAAAATCAAGCGTTCCTTTGGCTGGGACGTCTATTTTCTCGTTGCGCTTTACGGCTGTATTTTTGTTCTGCAGGGGGTGATTGCTACGGGGCTGCTCTGGCTGCTGCTGCTCACCCTTTCCGCCGCCAACAACGCCTTCCACTTTGCCTCACCAAAATACACCGACTGGCAAATCGACTTTATGAACTGGAGTTTTTTAGGCATTCAGGCACCGGTGGTGGTGATGCTGGCGTTTGCCATTCTGTTTTGCCTCTACCGCTCTAACTGGGCAGGCAGCGCCAGGCTGGACGGCGAGAGTCGGAAAAAGCTCTACAAACGGCTTGCGCAGGCGAGCGGGATTGAACAACTGCTCTATCAGTGTATGGAGCAAGGCGAGCTGGCGCAGGTCACGCTCCGCTCGAGGCGGATTTACGTGGGTATGATCCACACCGCGACGCTGGAATATGAAAAAACGGCCAATATCGTGCTGATCCCAATGTTGAGCGGGTACCGGGATGCGAAGACGATGAACCTGCGCATCGAGAATAATTACAGCCGGTGGTATGCGGAGCATGACATTACGCTCGACTCGGAACCCCGCAGCGCCATGTCATTCCGCAAGGTGATTTTACTCAATCAGATTGAGAGCATCTCGCTGTTCGATCCCGCCAGCGCCAGCGCGCTGTCGCTGGCACAGCGGGACGAGAGCCCTGGCCCTAAAGAGACATCCCCATAATTCTGAGTATGCTCTGCTGTGAGGCTGTTTCAAAAAGGACGTTCTTAATGCAGAGCATGCCCTGCTTCTGGTAGAACCGGTACGCTCCTGCGTTCTGCTCAAGCACTTCCAGCCAGAGAGAGTCCTTTCCCCTGCTTCGGGCCATGTCGATAATTTTATTGAACATGTCCTGACCATAGTGCTTGCCGGTCTCGGCAGGATCGAGGTAGAGCTTGTTGAGGAGAACGCCCCTCTTGTCCGTTTCCGGAAGCATGGCGTCCCAGGTCACTTTCATAAATCCCACTGGCCGATCGGTTTCTGCCACAAACCAGGAAACATGGCTCTCGGACAGGCTCTGCTCAATGACGGAAGGGGTATACTCGGCGTCCAAAAAATCCTTCATCTCTGCATCTGATACCCACAAATGCTGAAAATGCGCGGGATAGATACGATATCCCAACTCGCTTAATAGCGTTGAATCGGCCCCGGTGGCCTGTCGAATTCGAAGCGTCATGGAAGGTATCCCGCGTAATCACCCGCGTTGGGCATGTTGATAGAGGTCCCAGCGGTTGCCGTACATATCTTCAAACACCACCACCGTACCGTACTCTTCCTCACGCGGTTCTTCGCAGAAATGAACGCCTTTTGCCTTCATGGCATGGTAATCGCGCCAAAAATCATCCGTCTGAAGGAACAGGAAAACTCTGCCGCCGCATTGATTACCGATAAAACCTTCCTGCCTCTCATTAGACGCACGAGCCAGCAAAATGTTGCAGTCGCTTTCCGGATTGGGCGAGACGACCACCCAGCGTTTACCCGGTTGCGGCGTATCCTCTACGAGGGTAAACCCCAGCTTGTCTGTGTAGTACTCAATGGCGCGATCGTAGTCATCAACCACAATAGCCACGCAGCCGAGGCATCGTTTCTGTGTTCTCATTTCCGTTACCTTTACTCTAAATGGTTATGCTCAGCGCTTTTCCACTGAATACGCGCACATAAAAACAGCGATCGCATGCGTAACCCGACGAGCAATTTCTTCATCAGATAAGCTTTTTCTGGCGCCAAGCTTTATCTCAAGGCTTGTCATCCCGAGCCACAACCCGGCCAGGTCGTCAGCCGCTTCGCGCGGGGAGCACGCGATCAGTAAGCCCTTTTCAACGGCTTCACCGATAATTGTCTCCAGCATCTGCTGCGCCCTGCCGGGACCTGCCGCATAAAAACGCGCGGGTAACTCCGGATGACGAATAGCGGCGGAGGCAATTAAGCGGTCCCAGCCCGTCAGCTCGCGCTGGTTGATGAAGCGGACAAAACGGTTGCCAAACGCGGTTAAGACCTCGGTCAACGACAGATGATGCCGCTCGGAAAAATCACTGTCACTGATGGTCAGATCCGATTCCTTACGGAGTACGGCCTCAACAAGCAGGTCTTTATCCGCGAAATTGGCATAAAGCGTGGCTTTTGCCACCCCGGCAACGCGGGCAATTTCTTCCGTCGTGACATCGAGGCCTTTCTCGAGAAACAGGCTTCTTGCGGCCTGCAGTATCGCCTGCTCCTTTGACGGATCTTTTGGGCGGCCTTTCTGCCGAACCTTTTCTCTCATCGTTTACGACCTGACAAAAGCATGCTCATCATGAGCCCCCCGATAACGGTTATGTGTTCAAGCGCGATATGAAACTCCTGGGTGCGCTGGGGCTCGCTAAATTTCCAGAATGGATGCCCCACCGGAATGGTGAGTAATGTAAACACAATCAGCATTGCCGATCCAATCCATCCGTAGCCGGCAAAATTCGAAATCACCAGAGCAGAGCCTACAAGCTGACAGAGAATGGTGCCTGTCGCGAATAAGACGGGCCAGGGGAGACCCACATCCACCATTTCCAGCACAATCTCTCCAAAGTTGAACAACCCATAAAAGCCTGCCATCCAGAAGAAAAAGGTCAATAAAATTCTTGAAAGACAGAGTGTTGTGATAGATGACGTGATTTTTGACACTGAATTATCTCTTTGATCATTTAAAAGACTGGCTAGTCTACTTATTAATTAACAGACCGACAAGTCTGATAAGTGCGATCACCGCCCTGACACTCCAAAACGGGTGGGTGAACATCAGTGTGAGAACGCGCTAGTCTGCCTCTGGTGAATGGATGGTGAGCGATGAAGACATATGGAAATTATTTTGATGCGCCACGGCGAACCCGAATACAGGGGCGCCGGAAAGGTGTCGTACAGGGAAATGGTGGGATGGATCGACAGCTATAACCGCTCTTCAACGGGCCGCGACAGACCTTCGGAGATGGCTCAAATCCTCGCGTACCGCGCACTGACGTTTCTCAGCAGCCCTCTCCCGCGAGCCCTTTCATCGTTGAAAACGCTGGGGTGTGAACCGGGCTTAATTGATGAGGTTTTTCGGGAAGCAGAGCTGCCGGTGTTCCGTATTCCGGGGTTCCGGCTATCGCCTTTTTACTGGGCAGCGCTGTTTCGCGTTCTTTGGCTCTGCGGCCTGTCTGGCGAGTCAGAGCGCGTAAGCGCCGCAAAAGAACGTGCCGTTAAGGCGGCAGAAATCCTGGTGAATGTAGCGAAGGACTCTGACGGCCCCGTCTTGCTCATGGGGCACGGGGTCTTCAACCGGTTCATTGCAAAAGAACTGATCGCATCAGGCTGGAAAGAACAGACTCGTCCGGGTAAGGGGTACTGGGGAGCGGGGGTTTACAGCATGGTATAGCGGCACATGCTGAGGCCGAGGATTGTTCATCCTCGGCGCACGCCAGCCGACTGTTATTCGCAAATGCTGAATGCACCTGTCAGCCTTCGTCTGGAGGACTAAGGGGATCCTCGCTAGCCCCCGATTAAGTCTGCCAGCGCCCTCTTCAACGACGCGATGACCTCATCCGTCTCCATGCCCATCTGCGCATGAATAATGGCGCCGTCAATGAGCAGCATGATTTCATTGACGGCGCGCTCATCCGCAATTTTTGTCAGCAACGCAATAATCTTCTTTGTTTCGATTTTATGATCGCGGCATATCGCTTTTATTTCGCTTTCAATATCTTCGGATTTGGCTTCGGCGCTGGCATTAATAAACGCACAGCCGTGGAAATCAGGCGAAATAAACCATTCATAAAGGGTAGCCGATAGAGCGTCCGCAGGCGTCTGGCCTTCAACGAGATGTCGACGAAGCGTGGCCTCAAACCAGTTAATCCATATTTCATGTCGATAGTGTAAATAGGCGAGAATAAGCAAGCTCTTACTCGGAAAATGGCGATAAAACGTCACCTTCGTCACTTTCGCCTCTTTAATCAGCGTATCCACCCCCGTCGCCCTGAAGCCCGTGGAATAAAACAGATCGTGCGCCGTGAGTAATATTTTATCCCGGACGCTAATTTTTGTTTCGTTGCCTGCGTGTTCGGTTTTCATTTTTTCGACAGCCTCAAAAAGGGTGTTGACAGCGTTATTTTTCAGGCATAGATTACCCCAAGTAGACAGACCTGTCTACACAAAATCACACTGAGGTAACCGCCATGAACACACGTCCTCCTTTACCGCCCTTCACCCGTGAAAGCGCCATCGAAAAAGTCAGGCTGGCAGAAGATGGCTGGAACAGTCGCGACCCGGCGAAAGTCGCGCTGGCCTATACGCTGGATACCCAATGGCGCAACCGTGCAGAGTTCGCCACCAACCGTGAAGAGGCCCGGGCGTTTCTCGAAAGGAAATGGAAAAAAGAGCTGGATTATCGTCTGATTAAAGAGCTGTGGGCCTTTACGGATAACCGCATCGCGGTCCGCTATGCCTATGAATGGCATGATGATTCAGGCAACTGGTTCCGTTCGTACGGCAACGAGAACTGGGAATTCGACCCAGACGGCTTGATGAAGCGTCGTTTTGCCTGCGTAAACGATATGCCGATAAAAGAATCCGAGCGACTGTTCCACTGGCCGCTGGGCAGACGCCCGGACGATCACCCGTCGCTGAGCGATCTGGGCTTATAAGATTTCTACATCACTCCGGGGCGCCCCGGAGTGATGCGTTTAGAGTGCGCCCAGCTGTTTCATCAGCGTCATGTTGTCCTCAATATGCCAGTTCGCTGCAATTTTACCGTCACGGATTTCATAGATATCCGTGGCGATAAAATCTATTTTCTGCCCCTTTCCTTTCAGCATGCCAAATGTCCCGGTGAATGTGCCGTAAAAATGTAAATGTGAGACCACGCGGTCGCCTGAAATAATCATCTGCTCAACGTCGCAGCGCAAATCGGGCACGGCCGTGCGAAACGCCCGCGAGGCTAAAATAGCGCCTTCCGGCCCCTGCTTACGGCCTTCCGGCGGTGTTTTATCAACAAAGTTTGCCGCCAGGGCATCACGCGCCTGAGTTTCATTACCGGTGTTCCAGAACGTGGCATATTCTCTGGCAACGGCTTCATTCGTCTTTAATTGCACCTGGGGCAGGCTCTTGTCCACAATCAGCTGTTTCGGCTGTACCCTTTCCCCCTGCGCGGAAATAGCATTGCCCGACAGACCAGCAAAAATAAGCGCCGCGATAGCGGGACGAAAGCACGTCGTATATTTCATGATGTCTCTCTACAGAGTGTTACGTTACCCGCAGACGATGCCCTGCGGATCACATTAATGAGGGGTCAGTTAATTAACGCCCCGCCCTCAATATCAATGACCGACCCGGTGACAAAGGGGTTGTCCATGGCGAAAAGATACCCTTGTGCGATGTCCTGCGCCCTTCCCCAGGCTTTGGCTGGCAGGGTTTCCGCCGCGCCTGCGAGCATTTTTTCCCGCGCGGCGGCGTCCATCCCCGCATACGCTTCCGTGTCGGTCAGCCCCGGACTCACGACGTTGACGCGCAGCGGGGAAAGCTCTTTCGCCAGTACCTTTGTCGCGGCCTCAATGGCGGCATTCATCGTTGTTTTTACGATGGCGCCCGCCACGGTGCGGCGTGCCACAAACCCGCTGGTGAAGGTCAGAGTACCGCGGGGAGCGATGTTCCCGCTGAGATAGCGGGCGACATTCAGGCTTCCCCAGAATTTTGTATCAAAGGCCTGTCTTGCCGCACGGAGATCCAGTCCGGAAAGCAGCCCGCCCGGCGCCTGTGAACCCGCCGTGACGACAATATTATTGACCTCGCCCAGCGTTTCACTGAGCGCAACAAGCTCTTCCTCACGGCTGATATCGAGCACGAGGGTGCTAACAGACGCGGCATGAGCGCCCAGTCGTTGCCGTGCCGCGTCCAGTTTCGCGCTATCGCGTCCCGCAAGCATAATCTCCTCGCCGCGCCCGGCAAGCAGGGTGCCCACGGCGAAACCGATGCCGGAAGCGCCGCCGATAATTAAGGTTTTACGGGTCATAATATTTCCTCCTGCTGGGTGTACGTTGAGTAATCGGTATAGCCCGTGGCGGTGCCGCCAAACAGCGTGGCGGGGTCGCGCACCTGGGCCAGCGGCAAGCGGTGCGCCAGCCGGTGAGGTAAGTCCGGGTTGGCAATAAACGGTCGTCCGAAGGCAATCAAATCGGCATAGCCCGCCGCCAGAATTTCTTTGGCTTTAGCAAGGTCATAGTTGCCCGCGACGATCAGGGTGCCGCTGAAGGTCTCGCGAAGCGATTGACGGAAATGCTCAGGAATCTGCGGCGCGTCGTCCCAGTCGGCTTCCGCCAGGTGGATAAACGCAATCCCTTTTTGTTCGCACCAGGCCGCAAGCGCGAGTATGGCTTCAGAGACCTGCGGGTCGTTCATCCCGCGCTGGGTAATAAACGGCGAAAGACGGATGCCCGTACGTTCGTGACCAATCGCCCCGGCAATCGCGCTTAACACGTCCTGGGCGAAGCGGATCCGGTTAGCCACCGTACCGCCGTACTCGTCCGTGCGTTTGTTGGAGGTTTGGCGCAGGAACTGGTCGATCAGATAGCCGTTTCCGCCGTGGACCTCCACGCCATCAAACCCGGCCTGAACGGCATTCAAAGCGGCCTGGCGATAGTCCGCGACGATGTTCTGAATGTCCTTGCGTGATAGCGTTCTCGGCTGCGGGCAGTCAACCATCTGGCCTTCTCCACGCTCATTCACCACCCACACCTGCGCGTCCGGGGCCAGCGCTGACGGGGCGACGGGCTGACCGTCATGGTGAAAACTGGCGTGCGACATTCGCCCAACGTGCCAGAGCTGAGAAAAAATGATCCCGCCCGCCTGATGTACGGCCCCCGTCGTGAGCTGCCATCCTGAAACCTGCTCCGGCGAATGGATGCCGGGCGTCCAGGAGTATCCCTGACCCTGAGGCGAGATTTGCGTGGCTTCGGTGATGATTAACCCCGCGCTGGCCCGCTGCCGGTAATACTCCGCCATTAGCGCAGAGGGAATGTTGCCCGGCTGAAGGGAGCGCGCGCGGGTCATCGGCGCCATGACGATACGATTTTTCAGGTCCAGCGAACCCAGCCTGTAGCGTTCAAAGAGTGAAGCAGGTTTCATGTTTTCATCCCTTATGGTTTGGATGAAATCACTTTACAGTCGGCATCTGATTTTGATAATTACGCTAAAAACAGATGCACTTTTCGGAAAAGATGAATAATGGGTAAACTCGAAGACATGGCCTTACTGGTGGAAGTCGCCGAGGCCGGAAGTCTTTCCGCCGCCGGACGACGCCTGTCGCTTTCTCCTGCCACGATGACCGCCAGGCTGAAGGCAATTGAGGAGCGTTACCAGACGCGCCTGTTTCATCGCTCAACGCGATCCCTCACCCTGACCCGCGCAGGCGAAGAGTTTTATCACGCCGCGCTGCGCGTGCTGGAAGAGGTGCATCACGCCGAGTCGCTGCTGACGCAAAAAGAGGGCGTGCTCAGCGGCAATATTCGCCTTTCCGCGCCCTCGGACTTTGGCAGACAGTATCTCAGCCCTGCCGTCATTGAATTTTCGCGTCACCATCCTGCCGTCAAATTTTACATCTCGCTAAAAGAACACGTTGAGGATCTGGTCGCTAACCGGCTGGATATGAGCGTGCGCTTCGGCAATTTGCCGGACAGCAGCCTTGTCGTCAGAAACATCCGCCCGAACCGTCGGGTGCTGGTTGCCTCCGGGGCGTATCTTAACGACCACGGTATCCCCGCCACGTTTGCCGATCTAGCCCGGCACCGGTGCCTGGCGCTGGAGTCTCAGGGCGTGGTGATGAACGAATGGCGCTTTGAACATGAGGGAGAGGAAAGCGTTGTTCGCGTCGAGCCCGCCATGGTGTGCGACGACGGGGCATTGCTTCGTCAGTGGGCCCTGGGCGGAGCGGGCATCGCCGGGAAATCGTGGTGGGACGTCAAAGACGACGTTGACGCCGGAAGACTCACGGTGCTGTTTGCCGACAGCTTCACCGGCTTTAGCCGCTACGATCGCAAAGATGTCGGGCTGCAGCTTGTTTACCCGCAGCGCAAGCTGCAGCCGCTTCAGGTTACGGCGTTTAGCCAGTTTTTTCTCGACTGGCTTAAAAAACATTAACGTAAAAAACAGTGATACACTTACTCCACCTGGCCGATTGTCCCGTCTTCACGACGTAAGACAGCATAACAGTAACCAAAGTACAAAACGGTCACTCGTTGCCAACCCTGGCCCGTCACGTTAAGCTTACATAATGACTAAAACTATGAACGCCCCATCAATACGTGGTCCACTTGACCATTCTGTCAGAGAGCAAATTGTCGAAGCGGCCTTTGAGCACTTCGGTCATTACGGCTATGAAAAAACCACCGTCGCCGAGCTGGCGAAATCTATCGGTTTTTCAAAATCCTACATTTATAAGTTCTTCGATTCCAAGCAGGCTATCGGCGAAGTGATCTGCGCTAACCGCCTGGAGCTGATCATGGCGGCCGTGCTTTCCGCCATTGAGGATGCGCCGTCAGCCAGCGAAAAACTCCGCCGTCTTTTTAAGTCGCTCACCGAGGCCGGCAGCGAGCTGTTTTTCCACGATCGCAAGCTCTACGACATCGCCGCCGTCGCGTCACGGGAGAAGTGGCCTTCGACGGAAAGGTATACCGAAAGCCTCCTGAAGCTGATTGAGAGCATCATTATCGAAGGCAGACAGGCCGGAGAGTTCGAAAGGAAGACGCCGCTGGACGAGGTCACCTGTGCCGTTTACATGGTGATGTGCCCTTACATTAACCCCGTTCAGCTGCAGTACAACCTTGAAACTGCCCCAACGGCGGCGGTACTTCTCTCCTCACTGATTCTAAGAAGCCTGGCCCCCTGATTAGTGACCATTGACTTTATTGGTCACTAATCACAGAATGCGGAAACTGTCCTGTTACTTCAAAAGGGTTTCCCATGCTCAGGCTCACTTCAGCCCGCCTTGCCATATGTCTTCTGCCGTTTGCCCTCGCGGCATGCGGCGATATTTCCGCGAGTGACGATCCGCGCACCAGGCCACCGCTTGTCAGATCCGCCTCCGTCGAGAGGGCGAATCCAGCCGCTCGCACCTTCACGGGCGTGGTGGTGGCAAGAACGCAAAGCGACCTGGGCTTCAGGGTTCAGGGTAAAATCCTCGAACGCCTGGTGGATACCGGGCAGTCCGTCAAACAGGGCCAGCCCTTGCTGCGTCTGGATCCGGTTGACCTGAAATTACAGGCTCAGGCGCAGCAGCGCGCGGTGGATGCTGCCCAGGCGCGGGCGAGAAAAGCCACCAGCGATGAGGCGCGTTATCGCGGTCTGGTGGCGTCCGGCGCGGTGTCGGCCGCGGAGTACGATCAGATTAAAGCAGCGGCCGATACGGCCAGGGCGGATCTCAGCGCCGCCCGGGCGCAGGCCAACGTGGCGCAAAACGCCACGGGCTATGCCGTCCTGCTGGCGGATTCAGACGGCGTAGTGATGGAGACGCTTGCCGAACCCGGTCAGGTGGTCAGCGCCGGACAGGTGGCGATCCGCCTTGCCAGAGCGGGACAGCGCGAAGCGCTCGTGCAGCTTCCGGAGACGCTGCGCCCTGCCGTCGGCAGCGAAGCACGGGCCACGCTTTATGGCCGTGAACAGCACCCGGTCACCGCCACGTTGCGCCTGCTGTCTGATTCCGCGGATGCCGCAACCCGGACGTATGAAGCACGCTACGTGCTGGCAGGCCAGCTGGCGAACGCGCCGCTGGGGGCGACCGTCACGCTCAGCCTTGAAGACCCGAAAGCGGAAGGTCAGGCCATGCAGGTCCCGCTGGCCTCACTCTACGATGCGGGTAAAGGGCCCGGCGTCTGGCGCATTTCCGCCCAGCCGGCAAAGGTCACATGGACACCGGTTACGGTGCTGAGCGTGGGCGAAGATGCGGTCCAGGTCACGGGCGGCGTGAAGCCCGGGGAGAAGATCGTTGCGTTAGGGGCCCATCTTCTGCACGAAGGTGAAGTTGTCAGGCTGGCAGAACAGCGCCATGCCGCTCCGGCGGAGAACGCGCCATGAGCGGAAGTCGCTTCAACCTGTCAGCGCTGGCCGTCCGCGAGCGTTCCGTCACGCTGTTTCTGATCGTTCTGGTGACGATTGCCGGTATTTACGCCTTTTTTGGACTGGGACGCGCGGAAGATCCGCCCTTCACCGTGAAGCAGATGACGGCGATTGCCGTCTGGCCGGGTGCGACCGCGCAGGAGATCCAGGATCAGGTCGCGGAGCCGCTGGAAAAGCGCCTGCAGGAACTCAAATGGTATGACCGTACCGAAACCTATACCCGTCCCGGCATGGCGTATATCACCCTGTCGTTGCAGGACAAGACCCCGCCAGCCGAAGTGCAGGAGGAGTTCTATCAGGCGCGTAAAAAGCTTGGGGATGAATCCCAGCGTCTCCCGGCGGGCGTCATCGGTCCGATGATCAATGACGAATTCTCGGATGTCACCTTTGCCCTCTTTGCTCTGAAAGCAAAAGGCGAACCGCAGCGGCAGCTGGTACGCGATGCCGAAGGCCTGCGCCAGCAGCTTCTGCACGTTCCAGGGGTCAAAAAAGTGAACATCATCGGTGAACAGGCCGAGCGGATTTATATCGCCTTCTCCCATGACCGTCTGGCGACGATGGGCCTCTCACCGCAGGATATTTTCAATGCTCTCAACGGCCAGAATGCCCTGGCCGCGGCGGGCGCCATTGAGACCCGGGGCGCGCAGATTTTTATCCGCCTGGACGGCGCGTTCGATGAACTGCAGAAAATCCGCGATACGCCTTTAGTCGCTCAGGGCAAAACGCTCACGCTGTCGGACGTGGCAACGGTTGAACGAGGCTATGAAGATCCCCCGACGATGCTGATACGCAATCAGCATGAACCCGCCCTGCTGCTGGGCGTTGTCATGCGTGAGGGCTGGAACGGCCTGGCGCTGGGTAAAGCGCTGGATGCGGAGACGGCGAAAATCAACGATAGCCTGCCGCTTGGCATGAACCTGACCAAAGTCACCGACCAGTCCGTGAATATCCGATCCTCGGTCGATGAGTTTATGATCAAATTCTTCGTCGCCCTGCTTGTGGTCATGGTGGTCTGTTTTGTCAGCATGGGCTGGCGCGTGGGGGTGGTGGTTGCGGCGGCGGTACCGCTGACCCTGGCGGTCGTCTTCGTGGTGATGGAGGCCGCGGGAATAAACTTTGACCGCGTCACGCTGGGCTCCCTGATCCTCGCCCTCGGCCTGCTGGTTGACGATGCCATTATCGCCATCGAAATGATGGTGGTGAAGATGGAGGAAGGTTACGACAGAATCAAAGCCTCGGCCTACGCCTGGAGCCACACGGCCGCGCCGATGCTGGCCGGTACCCTGGTGACGGCGATTGGCTTTATGCCGAATGGGTTTGCCCAGTCGACCGCCGGGGAATACACCAGCAATATGTTCTGGATTGTCGGCCTCGCCCTGATTGCCTCATGGTTTGTGGCGGTGGTGTTCACGCCGTATCTGGGGGTGAAGATCTTGCCGGCGATCCCCAAAGTGGAAGGGGGCCATGCCGCCATCTATAACACGCCTCGCTATAACCGCTTTCGCCAGCTGCTTGGCCGCGTTATCGCCAGAAAGTGGCGCGTGGCCGGGTCCGTGGTCGCCATTTTCATTCTGGCCGTGCTCGGCATGGGGCTGGTAAAAAAACAGTTCTTCCCGACCTCCGATCGCCCGGAAGTGCTGGTTGAAGTGCAGATGCCCTATGGCACCTCGGTTGCGCAAACCAGCGCCGCTACCGCAAAAATAGAAGCGTGGCTGGGCAAGCAGCCGGAAGCCAAAATCGTCACGGCCTATATTGGTCAGGGCTCGCCCCGTTTCTATCTGGCAATGGCCCCCGAGCTGCCCGATCCCTCTTTTGCGAAAATCGTGATCCTGACGGACAGCGAGACGTCACGCGAGGCGCTCAAGTTCAGGCTCAGGGAGGCCGTCGCCAGCGGCCTTGCGCCCGAAGCCCGCGTGCGGGTGACGCAGCTGGTGTTTGGCCCCTACTCGCCTTTCCCGGTTGCCTGGCGCGTGTCGGGGCCGGATGTCAAACAGGTGCAGGACATCGCCGAACGGGTGAAAGCCGTGCTTCAGGCAAGCCCGATGATGCGAACCGTTAACACCGACTGGGGCTCGCGCGTTCCGGTGCTCCATTTCACTCTCGATCAAAACCGCCTGCAGGCGACCGGCTTAACCTCCAGCGCCGTTGCCGGGCAGCTTCAGTTCCTGTTATCAGGCGTGCCTGTCACCTCCGTGCGGGAAGATATTCGATCGGTAGACGTCGTTGCCCGCGCGGCGGGAGATATCCGCCTTGACCCGGCAAAAATCGAAGGCTTTACCCTGGTCGGCAATGCGGGACAGCGCGTGCCGCTGTCTCAAATTGGCAAGATAGAGGTCGGCATGGAAGACCCGGTCCTGCGCCGCCGCGATCGCACCCCCACAATTACCGTACGGGGCGATATCGCCGACAATCTTCAGCCGCCGGACGTGTCGGTCGCCATCATGAAGCAGCTCCAGCCGATCGTTGATTCGCTGCCGGCCGGCTACCGCATTGACATGGCGGGGTCGATTGAGGAGTCGGGCAAAGCCACGCAGGCCATGTTACCGCTGTTCCCGATCATGATTGCCCTGACGCTGCTGATCATCATTTTGCAGGTGCGCTCACTCTCCGCGATGGTCATGGTGTTCTTAACCGCGCCGCTGGGGCTGATTGGCGTCGTGCCGACCCTGCTGATATTTAATCAGCCGTTTGGCATCAACGCGCTGGTCGGCCTGATCGCCCTCTCCGGCATTCTGATGCGCAATACGCTGATCCTGATCGGTCAAATCGATCATAACCAGAAGGACGGCCTCGATCCGTTCCAGGCGGTGGTCGAGGCGACGGTCCAGCGAGCGCGGCCGGTCTTACTCACCGCCATGGCGGCCGTGCTGGCGTTCATTCCCCTGACGCATTCGGTGTTCTGGGGCACGCTGGCCTGGACGCTGATCGGCGGAACGCTGGGCGGGACGATCATTACCCTCGTCTTCCTGCCCGCGATGTATGCGATCTGGTTCCGGATCCGCCCGGTTGAACAACGCGTGCAGCATGCCACGGAAAACGTGTAAACTACCATCAGTAGATAACTGACCTGAGGCAAGCATGGTTGTTAAGCGCTTAAGAAAAGAGGACCGCCGCGTGCAGCTGCTGGAGGTTGCGCGAGGGATCGTGCGTCAGCAAGGCACGGAGGCGTTGACCCTTGGCTATCTGGCAGAACGGGCTAACGTGACCAAGCCTATCCCCTACGACCACTTTGGCGATCGTGAAGGGCTATTGATGGCGCTGTACCAGGACTATAGCGATCGGCAGCTGGCAAAATTCCGCGAGACGCTGGCGGTGGACAGCAAAACGCTGGAGAAGACGATCCGCTTTTTCAGCGCGGCCTATATCGACTGTGCGATTGCCGCCGGACCTGAAACCGGGCCAATCGCCGCGGCGCTGTCCGGTTCTCGCGCGCTGCAGACGTTTCGGGAAGCGTGCGTGGCCGAATGTGCCGACTGCCTGCGCACCGCGCTTTCTCCTTTTATCGTCTTAAAAGGCGTTCAGGGAGAAGCGGTACTGACGGCCATCATTGGCGCGGCGGAGGCGCTCAGCACCGCGGCGGGCAACGGCGTGCTCGCCCGGAATGTGGCAGAAGATATGCTCTGCGGCGCCATGACCGGGGTGCTGGAGACCTACGCGAATAGCACAAAATGATCGCCGGGGGCGGATTGACACCTAAGTTACCAATAGTAATATAGGCATCACTTCTCCCCCATCTGGAGGTCGCTATGTCTGCAACACATGCCATTAAAAACGCGCTGATCGTGACGGCACACCCGATCGACAATTCGTTATCCCATACGCTGGCAGCCCGTATTGCCGGGAAATTACGCGAGGAAGGTACGCAGGTTGAGATCGCCGATCTGCATGCTGAAGGGTTTAATCCGTCGATGACCCGCGCCGATCTCGATTTGTATCACGGCGATCCGAGCGCCCTCCCCGACGATATTCTGCGCGAGCAGCAGCGCGTCGAGCGCGCGGATATGCTGGTATTCGTCTTCCCGGTGTACTGGTGGTCGGTTCCCGCGCTGCTGAAAGGCTGGTTCGATCGCGTGTTAACCCTGAACTGGGCGTATAAGGTGGCCGACGACGGCCGGATTGTGGGCAACTTACGGGATGTTCCCGTCCGCCTGATTGCCACTGGCGGTAGCGATCTTACCGGGTTCGACAAACACGGCTACTCGACGGCGATTCAGACGCAAATCATCGAAGGGGTATTTGGCTTCTGCGGGTTGAAGAACGTTAAGGAAGTTGCGATTAAGTGGTCCGCAGCTCCCGATATGACGCCCCAAACCGTCCTTTATCGACGTCCTGTGGCTCAATTTTCCAATTTTCAGCCCAAAATCGTCTCTTCGTGGCTGATTTTGG
>NZ_JBMKHT010000055.1:0-9042 GCF_049238165.1 Enterobacter cloacae complex sp. IR5422
GTCTGGCGGCGTTTACTGGAAAACTCACTGTCGGCAAAAGTCAGTTGCTGGCTCATCCGGTTACTCATTCTGGGTTCAGGTTACAACACGATGATCTCACATCTCGGACTTATTCGCACCTTCCTTAGCAAGGCAGCGGAAACACTCTACATCACGCCCTCAGCAGTGAGCCAGTCCCTGCAACGCCTGCGCGCGCAACTGAATGACCCGCTTTTTATTCGTTCGGGTAAAGGCATTACCCCGACGACAGTGGGGATCAATTTGCATCACCATCTGGAAGAAAACCTTAATAGCATTGAGCAAACCATTAATATCCTGAATAACGCGCAGATCAAAAAGAGCTTTGTCATCTACTGCCCGCAGATTGTGGCCCATGGGCGCTTCGGCGGCCTGCTAAGCTCTCTGCTTGCCGAAGGGAATTACGACATAGAACATAATGATGTGGTCTTATCCCCTGAGTCAGCCGAGGATTTGCTCGCCTACCGCAAGGCCGATCTGGTGTTTAGCTTTGCTCCGGTTAACAGTCGCTCTATCGTCTGTACCCGCTTTATGAAGTTTTCAATACAGGTGGCGTGCAGCAAAGATCACCCCCGCCTCGGCGATAGCGCAACGCTCGAGGAACTCAGCCAGGAAAAATTCACGCTGATGCGCAGTCAGGAGAATGGCATAAAAGAGTTCCAGCTGCAGTCAAACATTCTCCTTCCGGAACGCAACGTCTGTTTCCGCAGTGACTCACTGCTTTCGATTATGAATATTATTGGCGTGAGTGATTTAATAGGCTTTGTACCAACAATATTGTTTGAACGATATAAAGACCATCTCAACCTGAAGAGCATTTCCTTGCCTTTTGAGACTCCGCAATTAGATGTTTATATGCTTTACAATCGCTCAGCGCTAAACAGCAGCGTGTTTTCGAAATTCATTGAAAAAATCGAAGCAGAATAATTTTCGATATTTCCTGAGGGCTTTTTAATTACATTTTGGCAACAAATTCGATAATGGAAGATCTTATTATTCCGGTTTCTCCTTAATATCTTTACTATTCATGGTTAATCAGCGTAAATAAAAGCCCCCGACAGTCATACTCAGGAAGAGATTGAACATGTCACTGTATAAATATCCCCTGCAGCTTAACGTGCTGGAGGCCGCGCAGGAGCGCATCGGCTGGACGTTCGCCACCTTTTCCCGCATCTGCGTCTCCTTCTCCGGCGGCAAAGACTCCACCGTCATGCTGCATCTCACCGCGCAAATGGCCCGGGCGCAAAAACGAAAAATCAGCGTGCTTTTTATTGACTGGGAAGCACAGTTCTCCTGTACCATTGAGCACGTTAATGCGCTGCGCGAAGGCTACCGGGACGTCATCGAGCACTTTTACTGGGTGGCGCTTCCGCTAACCACGCAAAATTCCCTCTCACAGTATCAGCCTGAATGGCAATGCTGGGCGCCGGACGTGCGCTGGGTGCGCCAGCCGCCGGAAGGCGCCATCACCGCTGCGGATTATTTTGATTTTTACCAGACGGGAATGACCTTTGAAGCCTTTGTCCGCTCGTTTTCCGACTGGTTTGCCCTGCACCGTCCGGCAGCCATGCTGGTGGGCATTCGCGCCGATGAATCCTACAACCGATTTTTGACCATCGCCAACAACCGCAAGCATCGCTTCGCGGACGATAAGCCCTGGACAACCACCGCGCCCGGCGGGCACGCGTGGTACGTCTATCCTCTTTACGACTGGAAAACCGCAGACATCTGGACATGGTTTGCAAAATCCGGAAGCAGCTATAACCCGCTCTACAACCTCATGTTTCAGGCGGGCGTCCCGCCGCGCTATATGCGCATCTGCGAGCCCTTCGGCCCGGAACAGCGCCAGGGACTCTGGCTCTATCACGTTCTCGAGCCTGAGCGCTGGGCCGCCATGTGCGAGCGCGTCAGCGGCGTGCGCAGCGGCGGCTTCTACGCCGGGCAGGACAACCGCTTTTATGGCCACCGGAAAATCCTCAAACCCGATCACCTCGGCTGGCGCGACTACGCCATGCTCCTGCTGAACAGCATGCCGCAAAACACGGCTGAGCATTACCGCAATAAAATCGCGATCTATCTGCACTGGTATCAGAAGAGAGGCATGCCGGATATCCCCGAGACGCAGGACGGCGATATCGGCGCCAAAGACATCCCCTCATGGCGCCGTATTTGTAAGGTATTACTTAATAATGACTACTGGTGCAGGGCGCTGTCGTTCAGCCCGAATAAACCTAAACATTATCAGCGCTACAGCGAACGAGTGAAGGCGAAGCGCAAGGAATGGGGCATTTTATGCGACAAAGAATAATTACCGAGATCGAAACGTACCTTCAGTCACTTTGCGAGGAGGATCGGATTACTGCCATCAATGCCTTTCGCGAAGCGATCCATAAAAACAGCCCTTTTCGCGAGCAACCGATAGACTGCGTTCTCTGGATCAAACAGGACGCGATTATCGCTAACGACTACAACCCCAATAACGTTGCCCCTCCGGAAAAACGGCTGCTCAGCAAGTCGCTCGAACTCGATGGATTCACCCAACCTATTGTTGTGACGGAAAGTGAAGCCCATCACTACGAAATTGTGGATGGCTTTCATCGCCACGAAATCGGCAAAAATCGGGCGGCGTTGAAGCGTCAGCTCAGAGGATATCTCCCCGTCACCTGCCTGCGCCAGCACCGGCAGGATAAACATGACCGTATGGCCGCCACGATTCGCCACAATCGGGCGCGGGGTCGGCATCAAATCAACGCCATGTCAGATATCGTGCGCGAACTGGCACAGCTCGGCTGGAATGATGAGCGAATAGGCAAAGAGCTGGGCATGGACAGCGATGAGGTGCTGCGCCTCAAGCAAATCAACGGTCTGCTGGAGCTGTTTGCAGACCGCCGTTACTCAGAAGCGTGGACGGTGAAATAATCAGAGCGTGTTCAAACGCTCCGCCGCCGCCAGCAGCGTCGATTCCTGCTTCGCAAAGCACAGGCGGATCAGCTTGTGCGGGAAGGGATCGGCGCAGAACACCGACAATGGAATGGCGGCCACGCCGACCTCTTTCGTCAGCCACTGGCAAAAGCTAACGTCGTCCAGTTCGGAAATCGCGCTGTAGTCGGCGAGCAGGAAATAGGTTCCTTCAGACGGCAAAATTTCCAGGCGGCTTTGGCTCAGCGCCGCCACAAACAGATCCCGACGTTCACGATAGAAGTGCGGCAGCTCGCGGTAATGCGCGGGTTCCGCGCGCAGCATATCCGCCAGCGCCAGCTGAGCCGGCGTGTTCACGGCAAACGTCAGGTACTGATGCACTTTGCGCAGCTCAGCGCTGATGGCCGCCGGGGCCACGCAGTACCCTACCTTCCAGCCGGTCATATGGTAGGTCTTACCAAACGAAGAGACGGCGATAGCACGCTCGCGAAGCTGCGGATGGGCCAGCACGCTGGCATGCCCTTCCTCAGCAAAGCAGATGTGCTCGTAGACTTCATCGCTCAGGACGTAAATTTCCCGTTCGGCGATAGCCTGCCACAGCGCGGCAAAATCGGCTTTTTGCCACACCGTCGCCGACGGGTTATGCGGCGTATTCAGGATCACCAGACGGGTTTTGTCGCTCAGCAGCGCAGCAAACGCCTGCCAGTCAGGGCGGAAATGCGGCGGCTGGAGCGCCACGCGTTTCACCACGCCGCCGGAGAGTTCAACCGCAGGCGCATAGCTGTCGTAGCTCGGATCAAAGCAGATGACTTCATCCCCCGCGCGCACCAGCGCGGTGATGGCCGCGTACAGCGCTTCGGTCGCCCCTGCCGTCACCGTGATATCACTGTTCGCATCAGGCTTATGGCCATACAGCTCCGCCGTTTTATCGGCAATCGCTTCCCGCAGCGCCTGCACGCCCGTCATCGGCGCATACTGATTCGCCCCCTGCGCCACGTGATACGCCAGACGCGCCTGCAGATAAGCCGGGCCGTCGAAATCCGGGAACCCCTGAGAAAGGTTAATGGCGTTGTGCTGCTGCGCCAGGGCGCTCATCTGCGTAAAGATGGTGGTACCGAGGTTGGGAAGTTTACTTTTCGGAATCAAGGCGTTAATGCTCATTGTGTTGTGCCTGCTTGTAATACTTATGTTGCTGCCACTATAACACGATGTTAGTCTTTGGCAATCAAGACGCTTAGACGTCTATACCATATGAATATTCCTGGCCGAGAGGGTAAAAGGAAAATGACAGACAACCTGCAACTCACGCATCTGGTCGACGCCTGCCGCTGGATCGGTGCCAAAGGCTGGGCGCCCGCTACCGGCGGTAACATGTCGGTGCGTCAGGACGAACATCTCTGCTGGCTCAGCGAATCCGGCAAAGACAAAGGTAGCCTCACAACCGATGACTTTCTGCAGGTGGAGATCGCCACCAACCGCGCGCCGTCCGGTCGTAAACCGTCGGCGGAGACCGGTCTGCACACGCTGATTTATCGCCTGTTCCCGGAAGCCAACGCCGTGCTGCACGTTCACACGGTTAACGCCACGGTGCTGTCGCGTCTGGTCAAAGAGGCCGAGCTCAACATCAGCGGCTTTGAGATGCAAAAATCCCTCACCGGACAAACCACGCATCTGGATACGGTGGCTATCCCGGTCTTTGATAACGACCAGGATATCGACGCCCTCGCCTCACGCATCGCTCATTACGCCCAGGAACGGCCGCTTAATTATGGTTTTCTTCTGCGCGGTCATGGCTTAACCTGCTGGGGACGCGACGTGGCCGAAGCCCGGCGTCATCTGGAAGGATTAGAGTTCTTATTTGAATGCGAAATGCGTTTACGACAACTGGAGAGAGTATGATTCGCGCGATTGTGACGGATATTGAAGGGACCACCAGCGATATTCGTTTTGTCCATGATGTTTTGTTCCCCTACGCGCGTGAGCGACTGGCGGCCTTCGTGACCGCGCAGCAGTACGCCGAGCCGGTCAAATCCATTCTGGACAACCTGCGTGATGAAATCGCTAACCCACACGCCAGCGTCAGCGAACTTATCGACGCCCTGTTTGCCTTTATGGATGAAGACCGTAAATCCACGGCGCTTAAAGCGCTGCAGGGGATCATCTGGCACGACGGCTACGTTAACGGCGACTTTACCGGCCATCTCTACCCGGACGTGCTCCCGGCGCTGGAAAAATGGAAAGCGCAAGGGATTGATCTCTATGTTTATTCCTCTGGCTCCGTCGCCGCGCAGAAACTGTTATTTGGCTACAGCGACGAAGGTGATATTACTCATCTGTTCAGCGGCTATTTCGACACCCACATCGGCGCCAAGCGCGAGGTGCAGTCTTATCAGAACATTGCGGCACAAACGGGCATCGCCCCGTCGCAGATCCTCTTCCTCTCCGATATTCATCAGGAGCTGGACGCGGCTGAACAAGCAGGTTTTCGTACCCTGCAGCTGATTCGCGGTGATGATGACGGCGCAAGCCACCACCATCAGGTCCACCAGTTTGACGAGATTAACCCGGAGCAGATCCCTTCATGAGCGCATTGACCATTTATTCCGACAAAGACGCCAGTCAACACCAGTGGCACAGCACCGACGCCGCCGAGATTGCCCAACAGCTCAACGCGAAAGGCGTGCGGTTTGAACGCTGGGCGGCGGATCGCGATTTAGGACACGATCCCGCGCCTGAAGCCGTGATCGCGGCGTATCAACATGCGATCGACAAACTGGTGGCAGAGAAGGGTTACCAGAGCTGGGACGTGATCAGCCTGCGCGCCGACAATCCGCAGAAAGACGCGCTGCGCGCGAAGTTCCTGAACGAACACACCCACGGCGAAGACGAAGTACGCTTTTTCGTGGAAGGCGCGGGCTTGTTCTGCCTGCACATCGGCGATGAGGTATATCAGGTCTTGTGCGAGAAAAACGACCTGATCTCCGTGCCCGCGGGCACGCCGCACTGGTTTGATATGGGCTCAGAGCCGAACTTTACCGCCATTCGTATTTTCGACAATCCGGAAGGCTGGGTTGCCCAGTTTACCGGTGACGCAATTGCGGATGCGTATCCACGCCTGGCCTGATCTTTTCTCCCTCTCCCTGTGGGAGAGGGTCGGGGTGAGGGCACCAGCGCGCACTAAGCGTTAAGCCCTTTCACATACTCCACCAGCTGATCCAGCACTATCCCCCACCCTTCGTGGAAGCCCATCTGCTCATGCTGCTCGCGGATTTCCTTCGTGGGGTGGCGCGCAATCGCCGTATAGCGGGTTTTCCCCTCCCCGGCGTCTTCCAGCAACAGAATCGCCGTCATAAACGGCTTCTCGGCCGGTTTCCAGCCTTCGGTATAACCGTCGGTAAAGACCAGCTTTTTGCCAGGATCGATTTCCAGAAAGACGCCGCGGTTATCCATCCGCTGGCCGTCCACCTCAAACACGGTGTTGAACCGCCCGCCCACGCGGAGGTCAAGGTCGCAGTCGATCACCTTATGCGGTGCAGGAATGAAGAAGTGTTTGATGTGTTCGGGCGTAGTCCAGCAGAGCCACAGGAGGTCGCGCGGTGCGTCCACCACGCGCTCCAGTTTTAAGTCTGTTTCAGGGTCGAGCGTCACGATGTTGTCCTCTTAAGGGAGCCCCTTAAAGGATAGCCGGACTCAGGCAAATTTCCCTTCCGCAACCTCTTCCGGCGTGACCACGCCCGTATCCAGCACCCAGCCGCTAATCAGCGAGGCTGGGGTCACGTCAAACGCTGGATTATAGACCTGCGCGTTTTCAGGTGCCCACTGCACCGCGCCAAAGCTTCCGGCGACGCCCGTCACCTCGCTGGCGGCGCGCTGCTCAATCGGGATCGCGTCGCCGTTCGGGCAGTCCGGGTCGAGGGTCGTTTGCGGCGCGGCCACGTAGAACGGAATGCCGTGGAATTTTGCCAGCACCGCCAGAGAGTAGGTGCCGATTTTGTTCGCCACGTCGCCGTTGGCCGCAATGCGGTCTGCGCCCACCCACACGGCGTCGACCTGCCCTTTCGCCATCAGGCTGGCGGCCATGGAGTCGGTAATCAGCTGATACGGCACGCCCAGTTCGCCCAGCTCCCAGGCGGTCAATCTACCGCCCTGCAGCAGGGGGCGGGTTTCATCCACCCAGACGTTGCTGACGTTGCCTTCCTGATGTGCGCGAGCAATCACCCCCAGCGCGGTGCCGACGCCCGCCGTTGCCAGCCCGCCGGTGTTGCAGTGGGTCAGCAGACGGCTGCCGGGCTTCACCAGCGCACTGCCCGCACGCGCGATGGCGTCGCAGAGCTGTTTATCCTCATCAATCAGACGCAACGCTTCCGCCGTCAGCGCCGGCACAAAATCTTCCTGCCACAGCGCCCGCTTCATGCGGTCGAGGTTGTTCATCAAATTAACCGCCGTCGGCCGGGAGGCGCGCAGCGTTTCCAGCGCCAGCGCCAGTTCATCACGACTTTTGCCGTTTTCGGCCAGCAGCGCCAGCAGCAGGCTTGCAGAGAGACCGATCAGCGGCGCGCCGCGCACCCGCAGGGCGTGAATATGCCCCACCAGCGCCTCTACCGTTGAGGCATCCAGCCAGCGTTTCTCCTGCGGAAGGGCCTGCTGGTCGAGAATAAAGAGCTGATTATCCGCTACCCGCAGGCTGGTCGTCTGTAATGTCTGCATGTCGTTAATTCCCTGTTGCGTTGTTGTAGCACATTGTGTCAGGATGAAATCCAGATGTATAGACGTCTACATGTCTTTATTAGCAAACCCGTGAGGAGCAGACCATGTCGCAATACCGTACCTTTACCGCTCAGGACGCCGTGGAATATGCCAGGCAATTTGGCGGCCTTGACGATCCTTCATCGCTGGTGGAGGCGCAGGAGGTAGGCGACGGCAACCTCAATCTGGTTTTTAAAATTTTCGACAGCGCGGGCGTGAGCCGCATCATCGTCAAGCAGGCGCTGCCCTACGTGCGCTGCGTCGGCGAGTCCTGGCCGCTGACGCTGGATCGCGCCCGTCTGGAGGCGCAAACGCTGGTCGAGCACTACCGGCACAGCCCGCAGCACACCGTGAAAATCCACCACTTTGACCCGGAACTGGCGGTAATGGTGATGGAAGATCTCTCCAGCCATCGCATCTGGCGCGGCGAGCTGATCAAAAATAATTATTACCCGCAGGCGGCGCGTCAGCTGGGTGAATACCTCGCGCACGCGCTGTTCCACACCAGCGATTTCTTCCTGCATCCGCACGAGAAGAAAGCGCAGGTGGCGAAATTCATCAACCCGGAGATGTGTGAGATCACCGAAGATCTGTTCTTCAACGATCCGTACCAGATCCACGAACGCAACAGCTACCCGGCCGAGCTGGAAAATGACGTCGCCGCGCTACGCGACGACGCCCAGCTGAAAATTGCCGTGGCCTCCCTCAAGCACCGCTTCTTTTCTCAGGCTGAAGCCCTGCTGCACGGGGATATCCACAGCGGCTCGATTTTTGTGGCCGACGGCAGCCTGAAGGCCATCGACGCCGAGTTCGGCTATTTCGGGCCGATGGGCTTTGATATCGGCACCGCCATCGGCAACCTGCTGCTCAACTTCTGCGGCCTGCCGGGGCACCTCGGCATTCGCGATGCCGCCGCCGCGCGCGAGCAGCGCCTGACCGATATTCAGGAGCTGTGGAACACCTTCGCGGAACGCTTCCAGGCGCTGGCGCACGAGAAAACGCGCGACGCGGCGCTCAGCGCGCCGGGCTATGCCTCCGCGTTCCTGAAAAAGGTCTGGCATGACGCCATCGGCTTCTGCGGCACCGAACTCATTCGCCGCAGCGTCGGGCTTTCCCACGTCGCGGATATCGACACCATTGAGGACGAGGCGATGCGCCACGAATGCCTGCGCCACGCGATAACGCTCGGCAAGGCGCTGATTGTGATTGCCGATCGTATCGACAGCGCGGAAGATCTGGTGGCACGGGTGCGGCAGTACAGTTGAGACCGTTTGCCCGGTGGCGGCTTCGCCTTACCGGGCCTACGAGAGCAAAATGTAGGCCGGGTAAGGCGAAGCAGCCCCCCCGCCAAAAAAAACC
>NZ_JBMKHT010000055.1:9052-25585 GCF_049238165.1 Enterobacter cloacae complex sp. IR5422
TGGGTCTTTTTGTGGTGGTGGTCTTGCTTTTTTTTTTGGTGGGGTGGTACCCCCCCCCCCCCCACCCGGCAAAAACTCACCCCAGATACTCAATTACCGACAGCCCGCCGTTATAGTCCGTGCTGAAAATAATCCCCTGCGCATCCACAAACACGTCGCACGACTGGATCACCTGCGGGCGATTCGGGCGGGTATCCATCATTTTCGCCGGCGCGGCGGGCACCAGCGCACCGGTTTCCACGGGCCGATACGGATTGGAGATGTCATACGCGCGCACGCCCGCATTCTGCCAGGTGGCAAAAATCAGCGTGGAGCTGACAAAGCTCCCCGGCCGGTTCTCGTGCAGGTTGTGCGGGCCGAAATGCGCCCCTTTCGCCACGTAGTCGATTTCATCCGGCTGCGGGAAGGTAGAGATGCTGACCGGGTTCGACGGCTCGCGAATATCAAACAGCCAGATCAGCTTCTCGCCGTCTTCCTGGTTATCGAGTACCGCTTCGTCCAGCACCACCAGCAGATCGCGGTCCGGCAGCGGCAGCGCGGTGTGCGTGCCGCCGCCAAACGGCGGACTCCAGTTGCGGTGGCTAATGAGCTTCGGCTGGGTACGATCCTTCACGTCCAGCAGCGTCAGGCCGCCGTCGCGCCAGCTGCCGTACGCCGTATCGCCGGCAATAATCGCATGGTGGAGCGCGTAGCGTTTCCCTTCCGGCCAGTTAGGCTTCTCCCCTTCTGCCTGATTCATCCCCGGCAGCCACCAGCGCCCTGCCACCTCGGGCTTACGCGGGTCGGCCAGGTCAATCGTCAGAAAGATGTAGTCGGTAAAGCCGTCAATAAGCGCCGACACGTACGCCCAGCGGCCCCCGACGTACCAGATGCGGTGAATGCCAATGCCGCTCAGCGGCAGAAAGCCGATTTCGCGCGGCGCGTCCGGGGTGGAGATATCAAAAACGCGAAGCCCGGCGCTCCAGCCTTTGTCCTGCACGTCGCTGACGGTCTCGCCCACCTGCCGGGTATAGTAGACCTTCTCGTCGGCAAAACGCGCATCGGCAAACAGATCCCGGGCGTTGATGACCAGCAGGAGATCGTCATGCGCCTGGAGGTGCACGTTCCAGGTGCCGGGCGGCGCGGGAACATAGCCCGCGGGTTTCGGGTTTTTCGGGTCGCGCACGTCCACTATCGAAAAGCCCTGCGACACCATATGGCCGATCCAGGCGAAACCGCGGTGCACCATCAGCTGCACGCCGTCCGGGCGACCGCCCTGATCGCTATGGCCAATCAGCCGCATATTGCGGCTGTATTCGGGAGGGGGTAAATGAGTCACCTTGAGCTCCTTTCGCCGGGTGGCGGCTGCGCCTTACCCGGCCTACCAAACCGTAGGCCCGGTAAGCGCAGCGCCACCGGGCATTATTTTGACCTGGCTTCCAGCGTCGCAAACCACGGCGCGATAAAATCTTCCGTCTGGCCCCAGCCCGGAATGATTTTCCCCAGCGACGCCACGTTCACCGCGCCCGGCTGGGCGGTCAGCAGCGCCTGCGGAATCGCGGCCGCTTTGAAATCGTAGGTCGCAGGCGTGGCTTCCCCGGCAATCTTATTGGCGATCAGGCGCACGTTGGTCGCGCCAATCAGCTTCGGATCCACCGCCACGCTCACCTTCCACGGGCTGCCCGGCTCGCGCATCAGCTGCAGATCCTGGTTGGAGATGTCGATGCTGTAGAGTTTAATCTCGGTACGGCCGTTCTCCTTCAGCGCCTTATACGCGCCCTGGCTGAAGGCGTCCCAGGTTCCCCAGATGGCGTCGATTTTGCCTTTCGGGTATTTCGCCAGGATCGCCCCAACCTTGTTGGCGGTGTCGCCCTGCACGTCAGAGGAGACCGCGCCGATAGACTCCAGCTCTTTGATGTCCGGGTACTGTTTTTGCAGCTCTTTATACGCCGCCTGACGACGCTCCATCGGCGGGAAGCCCGCTACCCACAGCTTGACGATATTGGCCTTGCCGTTGAAATCTTTCGCCAGCTGGCCGAAGGAGAGATTAGTCAGAGAGGCATCGTCCTGTTGGGTCACGGTCACGCCAGGGATCTCGCCGTTGACGGCGGTATCAAACACGGCAACCTTAATCCCGGCGTCCACCGCCTTCTTCACCAGCGCGGTGGAGTACGGATCGCGGCCCTGAGACAGGATAATCCCGTCGTACTTCTGGCTGATGGCCTGGTTCACGAAGTCCTGGAATTTGGCGTCGTCCCCGTTGCTTAAAAAGGTGCTGACCTTAAAGCCAAGCTTCTTCCCTTCCTGAATGGCCCCGGCAATAAACTGCGTGGTGTTGTCGTCTGAGCCGAGGTTACGGATCACCGCGATGCGAATGGGGCCGTCATGGTTGGCAATGGCCGCCGGGAGCGGTGCGGGCGTGGCCGCGAAGCCAGGCAGAGCGGTGAATAACCCTAATGCCACCAAAGAGAGTGCAATCTTTTTCATTTTTTATCCCGTTGTGTTGTCAGCGTTTTTGTATGTAGGTAATCGCCAGCGCTACCGCGAGCACCAGCCCTTTTATAATGTCCATGGCGTAATACGGCACGGAGAGCATCACCAGCCCGTTCGACAGCACGCCGAGAATCACCGCCCCCACCAGCGTGCCCAGGGCATTCGGCTTGCCGGACCCGGCCAGCGAGAAGCCGATCCACGCCGCCGCCACCGCATCCATCAGATAACCGCCGCCCGCGTTCACCTGCGACGAGCCAATGCGCGAGGCCAGCAAAATCCCGCCCAGGCCCGCCAGCAGGGAGGCAATCACGTAGGCCGCCACCTTGTAGCGGGTGGTGCGAATCCCCGAGAGGCGCGCCGCTTCCGGGTTACCGCCAATGGCGTACATCCGACGACCGTGAGTGGTGAGCGACAGCCCAAGCTGCGCCAGCACCGTCACCACCAGCATGACGATCACGATAGTCGGTACCTGCCCCAGCAGGCTGAACGTCGCAGGGATGGTGCCTTCCGCCATGTCGCCGCTGGGCAGCACCATGTTCTCGGTAATCGACCCGCCGTAGCTGTAGGTCATCGCCACGCCCTGGATCACAAACAGGCTGGCCAGCGTCGCGAGCATGTCCGGAATGCGCAGGATGACGATCAGAAAGGCGTTAAACAGCCCCACCAGCGTGCAGAGCGCGAGGGTAATCAGAATCGACTCGGTGGTGCCAAAGCCGTGCCAGACGAAAAGGGAAATCACCAGCGCGTTCGCCAGCGACGCGGTAGACCCCACGGAGAGATCGAACCCGCCAATGGTCAGCGAGATCGACACGCCGATGGCAATCACCGTCACGATGGCAATCGAGCGCAGGATATTGATGATGTTGTTGGGATCGAGGAAGCTGTCCGACGCCAGGCCAAAGACGGCCACCAGCGCGACGACGGTCAGCAACATGCCCCACTTGTAGAGAAAATCGAAAATCTGCTGACGGCCAGACGCCGTCGCGTTTACTGAAAGGGCCTTGCTCACGACGCCGTTCCTCCGGTTGAATAATAAAGTAGTGTCTCTTCACGGGCCTCGGCCCCGGCGATTTCCGCCACGATGCGCCCGTCCCACAGGACGCAGATGCGGTCGCACAGCCCGACCAGCTCGGCAAATTCGCCGGAGGCGTAAATCACCCCTTTGCCCTCGCGCGCCAGGCCGTCGATCAGCTGGAACAGATCGGTTTTGGCCTTCACGTCCACGCCTTTGGTCGGCTCGTCGAAGATCAGCACGCTCGCGTCATTGCGCAGCCACTTGCCGATGGCCACCTTCTGCTGGTTGCCGCCGGAGAGACGTCGCAAAACCTGCCCGGGTCCGCGGGCGCGCACGCCGACGCGGGCGATCACCTCCTCCGCCCAGCGCCATGCCTGACGATGGCCGAACAGGCTCCAGCGCGAAAAGCTGTTATCGGCGCACACGGCAAGATTCATGCTCACCGGCTCGTCGATAAAAATGCCCTCTTTGCGCCGCTCTTCCGGCACCAGCGCCAGCCCGCGCAGCACCGAGTCCGCCGGGTCGCGCGGCTGCCAGGGCTGTTGATTCAGCTCACCGCGCGCGACGCGGCTTTTACTGGCACCAAACAGCGCCTTACAGAGTTCTGTTTTGCCCGCGCCCGCCAGCCCGGCAATGCCGAGAATTTCGCCCTTGCGCAGGTGCAGCGAGATATCTTTCAGCAGCGCGTCGTCGTGCAGCCCTTCAACCCGCAGCAGCGTTTCGTCGCCGTGCGGCGGCCGCGCGGGCGGGTAGATATCGCTCAGCACGTGGCCGAGCATCTTCTCGACGATCGCTTCGCCGCTCAGATCGGCCATCGGGCCGGACTCAATCAGCTTGCCGTCGCGGAGCACCGTCAGGGTGTCGCAGATGGCCTTCAGCTCGTGAATGCGGTGGGAGATAAACACCACGCCGATGCCCTGCTGCTTTAACCGTCTCACCACCGCAAACAGGCGCTCGCTCTCGTGCGCGTCCAGCGGCGCGGTGGGCTCATCAAGAATGAGAAAACGGCAGTGGTGTGACAGGGCGCGCGCCAGCAAAATCTGCTGCTTTTCGGCAAGCGTGCAGCTGTCGATGGAGCGGCGAACGTCCAGAGAAACATCCAGCTGCGCCAGCGCCTGTCTCGCCTGCTGGCGGACGGCGCGCCAGCTGAAGCGATGCCCCGGCTGCGCCAGCTGGTCGAGCATGATGTTCTCGGCGATGCTTAATCCCGGGATCAGGGCCACGTCCACCTCCTGCTGCACGAGGTGGATGCCCAGCCGTTTGGCGTCCAGCGGCTCGCGGATGCTTACCGGCTGGTTATTAATGCAGATTTCGCCCTCATAGTGGTCGTGCGTTCCGCACAGCACCGCCATCAGCGTCGATTTCCCCGCGCCGTTGGCGCCGGTCAGCGCATGTACCGATCCGCCGGTTAAGGTGAAGTTCACGCGCGACAGCGCCTGAAAGCCGGAAAAGGCCAGGCTGATACCGCGCATTTCAAGGCGACTGGAAACCATCCGCGTAAATCCTTCATAACTCTTCTGATTTATCGAATTTTTCACAGCTCCGGTTGACTGACAACGACGGAAAAGGCATAAGTTAAAGCGAAATATTATTAGCCATCCGGATGTCCAGACATAACATCGGGTTAGCGCTTGCTAAAAAAGGACAACACCATGAGCAACACCGATATCCGCGTCGTGCCTGGCCCGGCGAACTACTTCTCCCATCCCGGAAGCCTTGCGCGTCTGAATGACTTCTTTACCCCGGAGCAGCTTTCCCGCGCGGTGTGGATTTACGGCGAGCGCGCTATCGACGGCGCGCGCCCGTTCCTGCCGGAGAGCTTTCACGCGCCGGGGGCGAAACACCTGCTTTTTAAAGGCCACTGCAGCGAGCGCGACGTCACCCATCTGGTGGACGAATCCGGCAGTGACGCCAGCGTGGTGATTGGCGTCGGCGGCGGTGCGGTACAGGATGCCGTCAAGGCCGTAGCGCGTCGTCTGGGGGTGCCGTTCGTGGGCATCCCCACCATTGCCGCCACCTGCGCGGCGTGGACGCCACTCTCCGTCTGGTACAACGATGCCGGTCAGGCGCTGCAGTTTGAGATCTTCGATGACGCCAACTTCTTGGTGCTGGTGGAGCCGCAGATCGTTCTCAACGCCCCGGCCGAATACCTGCTGGCGGGTATCGGCGATACGCTGGCGAAGTGGTACGAAGCGGTGGTGTTGGCACCTGAGCCGGAGAACCTGCCGCTGACCGTGCGGCTTGGCCTTAACGGCGCGCTGGCGATCCGCGACGTGCTGCTGGAGCACAGTGAGGAAGCGCTGGCCGACCAGCAGCGCGGCGAACAGACGCAGGCGTTCCGGGACGTGGTGGACGCGATTATCGCCGGCGGCGGGATGGTCGGCGGTCTGGGCGAGCGCTATACCCGCGTGGCGGCAGCGCATGCGGTGCACAACGGTTTAACCATGCTGCCGCAGACGGAAAAATACCTGCACGGCACCAAGGTGGCCTACGGCATTCTGGTCCAGAGCGCCCTGCTCGGCCAGGACGACGTGCTGGCGCAGCTGGTGGCGGCGTACCGGCGCTTTAACCTGCCGACCACGCTTCGCGCGCTGGACGTCGATATTCACAACCGTGACGAGCTGGATAAGGTGATAGCCCACACCCTGCGTCCGGTGGAGTCAATTCACTCTCTGCCGGTGACGTTAACGCCCGACGTTCTGCGCGCCGCGTTTGAGAAGGTGGAATCCTTCAGCCGTTAATCGCGCCGACAGGCTATACCTAATGATGATTCTCACCACTCTCGTCACGAGGTCATCATGCAGATCGATTTAACAGGTAAAAAGGCGCTGGTTACCGGCGCCAGCCGTGGATTGGGTCGGGCTATCGCGCTGTCGCTGGCACGCGCCGGTGCCGATGTGGTTATTACGTATGAAAAATCCGCCGATAAAGCCCAGGCGGTCGCCGATGAAATTAAGACGCTTGGGCGGCACGGCGAAGCGATTCAGGCCGACAGCGCCAGCGCACAGGCGATTCAGGATGCCGTCACCCATGCAGCGCGTTCCCTTGGCGGGCTGGACATTCTGGTCAACAACGCGGGTATCGCGCGCGGCGGCCCGCTGGAGTCCATGACCCTGGCGGACATTGACGCGCTGATCAACGTCAACATTCGCGGCGTGGTGATCGCCATTCAGGAAGCGCTGGTGCACATGTCCGACGGCGGGCGCATCATCAACATCGGCAGCTGTCTGGCGAACCGCGTGGCGATGCCGGGCATTGCCGTTTACTCGATGACCAAGTCAGCCCTCAACTCCCTCACTCGCGGCCTGGCGCGCGATCTGGGCCCGCGCGGCATTACCGTTAACCTGGTGCATCCCGGCCCCACCAACAGCGATATGAACCCGGAAGACGGCGAACAGGCGGAAGCCCAGCGCCAGATGATCGCGCTCGGCCACTACGGCCAGCCGGAAGACATCGCGGCGGCGGTCACCTTCCTCGCCAGCCCGGCTGCCGGGCAGATCTCCGGCACAGGGCTGGATGTCGACGGCGGGTTGAACGCCTGATCGCACCTTTTCTGCAAGCCTCTGTCGCCCGGCAGAGGCCTTGTCGAGCCGCCTCGATGTTTCGCTTTTTACCGCTTACTTCCGTTTTATGTCCGCTCTACAGTACCCCATAAGAAATTCGGAATTTATCTAATAGTCTTATTATTTCCTTATAATTTGTATGGGCGTACAGTGGAGGTACGGATGAAGATTGTCTGGTCTAATGGTGCAAAAAAGGCTTTTTCCAGAATTGACGAGCGGTATCAACGCCGCATTGAGGTAAAGCTTGCCGAACTGGATGACCGCTCGGCACCCCGGCCCGATATCAAAAAAATATCGGCGACAGAAAATCATTTCCGGCTACGCGTTGGCGATTACCGCATCATCTATACGCTTCGGGACGATCCCGATAACCATTGTTATGTTTTAGCCGTCAAGCGCAGAACTTCAACGACTTACCTGCATGAGGAGAAAGCCACCTATGGCTGTTCAGCTAATTAAGGACGATAACGGTAAAACGCAGTATGTGGTTATTCCTTATCACGAATACTTCCGCATGTGCTCACAGATGGCAGAGATCGACGACGAAACCGATGACGATCTGGAGGATATTGAGGTCGAACACGATAGTCTGGATGACGTGGAATTGCCCGGAGACGTGTGCAGCATCATGACCTGGCAGAACGTCAGCCTGCAGGCCGCGTGGCGTATCCTGCGCGGGCTATCCCAGCAGGAGGTGGCGGAGAAACTGGGCATCAGCCAGTCCGCCGTGTCACAGCTGGAAGCGCTGGACTCCCGTCCGCAAAAGCGCACCCGCGAAAAGCTCGCGGCGATCTACGGCTGTAAGCAGGAGCAGATCAGCCTCTATCTCCCGAAAGAGGGTTAACAGCACTTCGCCCCGCCCTTGCCGCCGTAGCGGGCGTCCTGGCGGTCGCGGAAAAATTCTTCGTAGGTCATGGGCGTCTGGTCCGGATGGTTGACGCGCATATGCTCGACGTAGTTGTCGTAGTCCGGCACGCCAATCATCATTTTGGCGGCCTGGCCCAGGTACTTACCGGCTTTGGAAAGGGTGTCGAACATAGTTCTGATCTCACAGGGAATGTAGGCCGGGTAAGCGCTAGCGCCACCCGGCACACGGGTTAATGCGCCCCTTTGGCCTGGGTCACAATCTCTTCCAGGTTTTCAGGCATTGGCTCATACGGCGTCTCTTTCGCCGTTGGCGCGTCGACTTTCAATGCCGCCAGCGCGGTCCTGAGAGAATACAACGCCAGCACCACGACCACCACCATAAAGAAGATGGTCAGCCCGGCGTCCAGACGGTTGTTGAACACCAGCTGCGACAGCTGCGATTCGGTGTACTGTGCCGGGATCTTGCCGCTGTCGATCATCGCCTGGAACTTGTTGGCAATCGCCAGGAAGCCCACCTTGTTATCCGGGCTGAAGGCCTTCTGCCAGCCCGCCGTCAGGGTACAGATCAGCAGCCACGCGGTCGGCACCAGCGCCACCCACGCATAGCGCTGGCGCTTCATCTTGAACAGCACCACCGCACAGAGCATCAGCGCCATGCCCGCCAGCATCTGGTTGGCGATACCGAACAGCGGCCACAGGGTGTTAATCCCGCCCAGCGGATCGACCACGCCCTGATGCAGGAAATAGCCCCACGCCAGCACGCACAGCGCCGTCGCCAGCAGGTTAGCCGGGAGCGAGTCGGTCCGCTTCAGGTTCGGGGAGATGACGCCCAGCAGATCCTGCAGCATAAAGCGCGCCGCACGGGTTCCCGCATCCACCGCCGTCAGGATAAACAGCGCTTCAAACAGAATGGCGAAGTGATACCAGAACGAGACATCCATCAGCCCGCCCAGCGCGCCGTGCAGGATGTAGGCCATGCCCACCGCCAGCGTTGGTGCCCCGCCTGCGCGGGAGATAATCGACTGCTCGCCTACCTCATTAGCGATATGCGTCAGCGTTTCAGGCGTAATCGCAAAGCCCCAGCCGCTCACCACCTGCGCGGCGGAAGCGACCACGTCAACGGTGCCCGCCGGAGCCAGGACCGCCATCGGGCTGTTCATCGCGAAATACACGCCCGGGTCGATAATACAGGCGGATACCAGCGCCATAATCGCCACGAAGGACTCCATCAGCATGCCGCCGTAGCCAATCAGGCAGGCCTGATTTTCATTCGCGAGCATCTTCGGCGTCGTCCCGGAGGCGATCAGCGCGTGGAAGCCCGACACCGCGCCGCAGGCGATGGTGATAAACAGGAACGGGAACAGGTTGCCGGTCCAGACCGGGCCGGTGCCGTCAATAAATTTGGTCAGCGCAGGCATGGTCAGGGTCGGGCGCATAATCAGAATGCCGATCGCCAGCCCGACAATGGTGCCGATTTTCAGGAAGGTAGAGAGGTAGTCACGCGGGGCCAGCAGCAGCCATACCGGCAGCACCGCCGCCACAAAGCCGTAGCCCACCAGCATCCAGGTCAGCTGCACGCCGGTAAAGTCGAAGAACGGCGCCCAGGTCGGGCTTTCCGCCACCCAGCCGCCGGAGATAATGGCGAACACGAGGAATACCAGGCCAATCACCGACACTTCACCAATCCGGCCCGGACGCAGGTAGCGGATGTAGATCCCCATGAACAGCGCCAGCGGAATGGTAAAGGCAACGGTATAGGTTCCCCACGGGCTGTGGGTCAGCGCTTTCACCACAATCATCGCCAGCACCGCGAGGATGATCACCATGATCATAAAGGTCGCCACCAGCGCAATCACCCCGGCGG
This sequence comes from Enterobacter cloacae complex sp. IR5422, assembly GCF_049238165.1. Lineage (NCBI taxonomy): Bacteria > Pseudomonadati > Pseudomonadota > Gammaproteobacteria > Enterobacterales > Enterobacteriaceae > Enterobacter > Enterobacter cloacae complex sp. IR5422. The sequence continues at coordinate 18,834 of NZ_JBMKHT010000055.1, forward strand.
TCGCCCCCATCTCCTCTTTCACCAGCTCACCCAGCGAACGTCCGTCGCGGCGGGTAGAGACGAACAGCACCATAAAGTCCTGCACCGCCCCCGCCAGCACCACGCCCGCGAGGATCCAGATCATCCCCGGCAGGTAGCCCATTTGCGCCGCCAGCACCGGCCCCACCAGCGGGCCTGCCCCGGCAATCGCCGCAAAATGGTGACCGAACAGCACTTTCTTGTCGGTCGGCACATAGTCCAGACCGTCGTTATGGCGGACGGCAGGCGTCATGCGCGTTGCATCAACGCCCAGGACGTTCTTGGCGATATAGCGGCCATAAAAACGATAGGCGATCAGGTAAACGCAGACCGAGGCAACGACGATCCAGAGCGCGTTGATCTGCTCTCCCCGGTTGAGGGCGATATAGCCCAGGGCAAAAGCTCCCACAACGGAGAGCCCTGCCCATGTAAGGTATTTCCCTGAGTTGTTCATAGTTGTTGTCCGTTGTCGTGAAACAGTGAGATGTTACATTTTGTTTCTAGAACAACCGGAAAAATTTAACAACTTTGAAACGCAATAATGCGTGGTCAAACCAGAGATTTACACCACAGTGTTAAGCCGATCACTTTGATCTGAGTTAGCCCAGCACCATCGTACTTAACCGGCAGGTACAGCACCGCCGCCCCTGCTCGTCGAAGACCCCAATCTCCCAGCTCTGGCTCGAACGCCCAAGATGCAGCGGCTGACACACGCCGCGAACCTTGCCGTGGGATACCGCCCGATGATGCGTGGCGTTCAGCTCCGTGCCCACCACGCTCTGCCCGTCGCGGGTCATCAGAAATCCGGCCATTGAGCCGAGCGTTTCCGCCAGCGCCGCCGACGCCCCGCCGTGCAGCAGGCCAAACGGCTGATGGGTACGCGCATCCACCGGCATCTCCGCTTCCAGGGCGTCATCCCCGAGGCGGGTATAGACGATGCCCAGGTTCGCCACCAGGGTATTCACGCTGGTGGCGTTCAGCTCCTCAAGCGATAAATGACGTTTCCAGATCATTTACGCCCCCAGCGTGGAGCCGCCGTCCACCACGATATCCTGCAGGGTGATGTGGCTGGCGGCATCGGAGGCAAGGAACAGCACGGTCGCAGCTATCTCCTGCGGGCGGGCGATTTTGCCCAGCGGAATGCCGAGCTTGAACTGCTCGCCAAAGCCGCGAATACGCTGCTGTTCCGCGTCGTCGCTGGTCCACAGGGTGCGCTGCATGTCGGTGTCCGTTGAGCCCGGCGACACCAGGTTACAGCGCACGCCGCAGCTCGCCAGCTCCAGCCCGACGGTCAGGGCCAGGCTTTTCAGCGCCGCTTTCGATGCGCCGTAGGCGCTCATGCCGATGCGCGGCGCGTGCGCCGCGTCGGACGCCACGGTGACTATCGCCCCGCCCTGCTGACGGCGGAACTGGCCCATCGTCTGCTGGAACAGGTTGAACGCACCGCCGACGTTGACCGCGAAGGTCTGCTGCCAGTCCTCCTGCGAGAGCTGGTCCGTCGCCCCCATGCGCAGAATGCCCGCCGCGTTGACCAGCACGTCAAGGCGGTCGAGCGATGCCAGCACGCGCCCGCACACCTCCTGCACCTGCCCGGCATCCGCCACGTCCAGCGTTTCGGTGGCAAACGGATAGTCATTCTGCGGGAAGGCCAAATCGAACCCGGTCACCTGCGCACCGGCTTCGGCAAACGCCAGTGCGGTCGCGTAGCCAATCCCCTTCCCCGCGCCCGTGACCCAGACGGTTTTGCCGGTGAAATCAAACACCATCACTTCACCTCGCGGGAGAGCAGCGCCCACCAGGCGTCGAGTGTGGGATTTTTGGCCAGCATCACGAAGTCGATATCGCCGTGTACTTTGCGCCAGCGGGCGGCCAGCGCCATCATGCGCACTGAATCCAGGCCGTAGTCGATCAGGTTTTCGTCATCCATCGGCTCGTCGGACTCGTCCAGCAGCGGCAGGATCAGCGCCCGCAGCGCGACCTTCGAGGCTGGAACGGACGGCAGCAGATCGTCGGTCATCACCACGCGACCCGAGCGTCCAGCCACGTAGTTCAGCGACATCAGGTGCTCGTCGCGGGTGAAATCCGCCAGCGCGTCGGCAATGAAGAACGGCTTAATGTCGCGCATAAAGGCGTCGGTGGCGGTGGTCATGCAGCCGATGTGGGCATACACGCCGGTAATCAACAGCTGGTTGCGCCCCGTTTCTTTCAGCATCTGCTCCAGCGGCGAGCGGTGAAACGCGCTGTAGCGCCACTTCACCAGCACCGTGTCCGCTTCGTCCGGCGTCAGCTCGGCAACGATGCGCTGCTGCTCCGGCGAGCGGGTCAGGCCCGGCCCCCACATGTCGTTCAGCAGGGCGCGGTCTTCGTCGCTCTGCTCTTTCGGCTGCGCGGTGTAATACACCGGGATATTGTGTTCTTTGCAGTACGCGCGCAGTCTGGCGATGTTCGCGACTACCTGCTGCATCATCGCGCTATTTTCGCCCCAGAAGTTCAGGAAATACTCCTGCATATCGTGGATCAGCAGCGCCGCGCGCTCGGGCTCAAACGCCCAGTTCACCTTGCTGGTCGGCAGCTCTGCGGCGGTCGGCAGCGCGTAAGCGGTTAATTTTGGAATGGCCATACTCTGTTCCTCAGCCCCGGGCGCGTTCAGCAAGCCACAGGCGCAACTGTTTCTTATCAACTTTGCCGACCGGCGTCAGCGGGAGCGCATCCACGCTCTCCACGCGGTCCGGCAGCTTAAATTCGGCAACGCCCTGCTCGCGCAGGAAGCGGCGCACCTCCACCGCGCGCAGGGGATGTTTCACCACCAGATACGCACAGCTTTTTTCGCCCAGCAGGCTGTCCTCCATGCTCACCAGTGCGGCGTGGATCACCGCTTCGTGGCGCAGCAGCAGGTTTTCGATCTCTTCGGCGGCGATCTTCTCGCCGCCGCGGTTGATCTGATCCTTCTCGCGCCCCTGCACGGTGATGTAGCCCTGCTCGTCAATGGCGATCAGATCCCCGGAGCAGTAAAAGCCGTCGGCGTCGAAGGCGCTGGCGTTGTGTTCCGGGCTGCTGAAATAGCCGCGGAAGGTGTACGGGCCGCGCGTCATCAGGCGTCCGACCTCCCCACGCGGCAGCGGGTTGCCGTGCTCGTCCGCCACCCACACTTCGTCGTCCGGGCACATCGGGCGGCCCTGGGTGTTGATGATGCGTTCCGGGGCGTCGTCGAGCGCGGTGTAGTTCACCAGCCCTTCCGCCATGCCGAACACCTGCTGCAGCTGGCAGCCAATTTCCGCCGGAATACGCGCCGCGAGCGTGGCGGAAAGGCGCGCGCCGCCCACCTGCAGCAGCTTCAGTGATTTAAGCTGCGCGCTGTCCGCCCCGTCGGCAATCGCCTGCAGCCAGAGGCTGACGGCAGGCGGCACCAGCGAGGTGACGTTAATCTGATGCTGTTCAATCAGCGGGAAGCAGAGCGTGGCGCTCGGATCGTTCGCCAGCACCACGCAGCCGCCCGCGGTAAAGACGCCTAACGACCCCGGCGAGCTCATGGCGTAGTTGTGCGCCGCGGGCAGCGCGTTCAGGTAACGCGTTTCGGCGGTAATGCCGCAGATCTCGTTGCTGCGACGAATGCTGTAGTCATAGTCGTTGTGCGTTCGCGGGATCAGCTTCGGCGTGCCGGTGCTGCCGCCGGAGAGCTGGAAAAACGCCACCTCGTCGGCGGGCGTCGGGTTGGCAATAAAATTGTCCGCCGGGCGGGTAATCGCCGCCTCCAGCGCATGCTCGCCCCCGTCACCGCGAAGCAGGACGACGCGTACCGAACGGTGTTCACCCACGAAAGCGTTGAGGAAGTCATCGCCCGCAAACAGCGCGTGGTCGCGATCGGCGATCAGCACGGCGGGTTTGATCTGCGCCGCGTAGGCGTTGAGTTCGCTGCGCTGATGGCTAAAGAGCGCGTTCACCGGCGCGACGCCGATTTGCAGCAGCGCGAAGAAGGTCATGTAGAACTCGGCCACGTTGCCAAGCTGCACCAGCGCCGTCTCGCCGCGCTGCAATCCTCGCGCCTGAAGGGCTGAGGCCAGGTTGTTTACGGCCTGATTCAGCGCGCGGTAGGTAATGTGGCGATCGCCATCGATAATCGCCATCGCATCGCTGTCCGCCCGATCCGTCAGCATGTGGGTCAACGGCAGATCCTGCCAGTAGCCTTTTTCACGGTAGCGGCGGGCAAAATCCTCAGGCCAGCGGGTAAAGGGAATGGTCATGAGTCTTCCTTAGTGCAAACCAAAAACGTTAAGCATGGTGGAGAGCTTTACGCCCGTCTCGCGCCACTCGCCCACCGGGGAGGAGGCAGGCACAATGCCCGCGCCGGCAAACAGGCGAACGGTATTTTCGCGAAGACGCGCGCAGCGGATGGTCACCACCCACTCGCCGTTGCCTTCGCTGTCGCACCAGCCAACGATGCCGCCGAACAGCTCGCGGTCGAACGGCTCCAGCTCGGCAATCAGCTCTTTCGCCGCCTGATGCGGGAAGCCGCTCAGCGCCGGGGTCGGGTGCAGCAGGCAGGCCAGGGTCAGCGCGTTCTCGTTTTCACGCGCCTCGCCTTCTACCGGCGTCGCCAGATGCCACAGCGTCGGCGTGGTAATCAGCTGAGGAGAATCAGGCATGCTGAGATGGTGGCTGCGCGGTGCCAGAATGGCCTTCATCGCCTGGGTGACCAGGTCGTGCTCGTGACGGTCCTTTTCGGAGGCCAGCAGCTTGTTGCCCGCCTCGCGATCCAGCACATCGTCCGGCTGACGGCGCGCGGAGCCCGCCAGCGGCAGCGAGCTAAAGTGCGCCCCCTCTTTGCGCAGCAGCAGCTCCGGGCTGGCGCCCAGCAGCACCCCGCCGTCTTCCAGCGGCACGTGGAAGTTGAAGCTCGCCGGGTTCTGGGCGATCAGGCGCTCCATCAGGGCGCCGCTGTCCAGGCGTTTGTCGGTCGCGATATCAATCAGGCGCGACAGGACCACCTTGTTCACCTGCGGCGTGGCGGTCAGCGACGCGGCGCGAGCGACCATCTCTTCGAAGACGGGCTGCGGCGGGATCTCGGCGCGTTGTGCCACCTTCAGGGCCTGCGCGCCGGAAAAATAGCGTGCGGACTGCTGACGTGCGGGACGGGAAAAGGTCTCCCAGCGTTGCGGAATAAACAGCGACGAGGGCTTGCGGGTGTCGAACGGGATCGCCCCCACCATCACCGGGTGAGCAATACCGCTGGCTTTTGCCGTGCGGAAGGCCTGGGCTAATTTTTGCTGGAAGCGACCCGCCGGATAGTCACCGCCGACGGCGGGTTCACTGAAGCGGGCAAAGCAGCCGGACGTGGTAAAGCTGCGGTAAGGCGACATAAAGAAAAAACGGTCTGATTCCAGCGTGGTTGCGGCGTGCTGAACTTCCTCAGCCAGGGACGTATCCATATCATCCTCCTCAAAATGATAAAAGAAGCAATAATGATTATCATTTATATTTTCGTCGGCTAACCTAATCCCACATCGCTTCGCTGTCAACCGTCGGGCAAATAACTTGTGCGACAAAAGCTTGCATCCCGGTGCGGCAAATATGAAAATGAGAAGCATTATCTCCAACAAAAACAGGATCCCGCGCTGTGAAATTCCCTGCCGTTTTCCGTAATCCCCTGCTTTTATTATCACTTTTTGTTTTAGGACTTACCTCAGCTGCCGCCGCCGACTGGCCCCGTCAGGTGACCGACAGCCGCGGCGTTCACACGCTTGAGAGCAAACCGACGCGCATTGTCTCCACCAGCGTGACCTTAACCGGCTCCCTGCTGGCCATTGACGCACCGGTCGTCGCCAGCGGCGCGACCACGCCGAACAACCGCGTGGCGGATGGACAGGGTTTCCTGCGCCAGTGGGGCGATATCGCGAAGCAGCGCAAAGTTGCCCGGCTGTATATCGGCGAGCCCAGCGCTGAAGCGGTGGCCGCGCAAATGCCTGACCTGATTTTGATCAGCGCCACCGGCGGGGATTCCGCGCTGGCGCTGTACGATCAGCTTTCCGGCATTGCGCCGACGCTTATCATCAACTACGACGACAAGAGCTGGCAGGCGCTGCTGACTCAGCTGGGCGCGATAACCGGACACGAAAAGCAGGCCGCAGAGCGCATTGCCGCGTTTGATAAACAGCTCGCGCAGGTGAAACAGAAGATGACGCTGCCGCCGCAGCCGGTGAACGCCATCGTCTACACCGCCGCCGCGCATTCCGCCAACCTGTGGACCGCCGAATCGGCACAGGGCAAGCTGCTGCACCAGCTGGGCTTTACGCTGGCGGACCTGCCTGCCGGGTTGCAGACCTCAACAAGCCAGGGCAAGCGCCACGACATTATCCAGCTGGGCGGTGAAAACCTGGCGACGGGGCTGAACGGCGAAGGGCTGTTTGTGTTTGCCGGTGACGAGAAAGACGTGGCGGCGATTTACGCTAACCCACTGCTGGCGCACCTGCCGTCGGTGAAAAACAAGCGCGTGTGGGCGTTGGGAACCGAGACGTTCCGCCTGGATTATTACAGCGCGATGCTGGTGTTGCAGCGTTTGAATGCGATGTTTAAATAAGAGGCACGTTCCCCGTAGGCCCGGTAAGCGCAGGGTATGAACCGGAAACATGGGTAACACTTTAGACCGGATACATGGGTAACAGTTATAACTGGCATAGAAGAGGAGACTCGCTATGCCCTGGACTGAGACCCGACCTATGCAACGCCTTGATTTTATC
>NZ_JBMKHT010000056.1:0-25011 GCF_049238165.1 Enterobacter cloacae complex sp. IR5422
AGCGGCTGAAGCCGCTCAATGAGGCGCTGCTGATGTCCGCTCCGGAAGGAATGGCCCTGACCAGCGGGGAGCACCTGCAGATGACGGCCGCGAAGAACGTCGCCATTAATGCGGGCGGGGATATCAGTGCCGGTGTCATGGGCAATATGACGGCGCTGGCGGGTGAAAAACTCGGGCTGTTTGCGCGGGAGGGGCAGCTGAGCCTGAAGGCGTCGGAAGGGCCGGTGGATGTCCAGGCGCAAAACGCCAGCCTGCGACTCTTTGCGGAGCAGAAGCTGACGCTGAGCTCGGCGAGTGACATCTCCTTCGCCGGGAAAAAACGCATCACGCTGATTGGGGGCGGAAGCTACCTGCGGCTGGAGGCGGGAAAGGTGGAGTATGGCACGACGGCGATGTACCTGCGGAGAACAAAGAGAACAATGGCGGCGGCTCCGGCCACCATGCCACTACCCATTCCGTTGCTTCCCGGTCAGTATCCACCGCTTAGCGGAACGATTTGCATCGAGTGCCTCCTCAATGCCATCAAAGCCAATGACGCTATTGTTCAGGGAGCGTAGAAAATGAATGCCACAAATATGATCCAGGCGTTACCGGAATCGAAAAACGCACATTTATTTCTGTTATTGGAAGGTGGGGCGCAAACAACGGAAGCTTTTCAGGCTTTTTATAACGAAAACGCAGCGGTTATGTATTCATTGTATCTTCATCCACAGCTTACCGAAGCCAGAGATTATGGCCCCTGGTTGTTTGCAATAAGGGATAAAGAGGAGTTAAAGGCCCGTATTACCTCAACGCCGGGGTTAACTGCTGTTATCGCCTCTTCACGATCCGCAGGGGCGTTAGCCGTTCAGCTTTCTGCGGCCTGCACAATTATTTCTCCGGAAGGAGCAGCGACTTTAGTGCGTTTTTATATGCACGATGTCATTCGTCTGCTGGCTGGCCTTAAGGAACGTGAGTGGCATAGCCTATTATTCCGGGAGATTTTTCAGTGGTGGGTGCCAGGTGAAAATGAATGGCGGCAGATACACATTCCCGCTTCAGAGGTGATAGATGCCAGAGGCAGTGCCATACGGTTAAGGCATGAAGAATGGCAACACATCACGGATAAACCTGTTGTCGCCGTAGTGTTAGCCGAGTGGCAGAAAATGCCATCCAGCCAGCATTTTCCCGCCTGTGTTCAACGTGACATGGTGATAAAAGCACTGAATAAGGCCAGTGAAGCGAAAATGAAAGCGGGTACAGAGCAAAAACTTTATGCTCTTTATTATCTTAATGGCGGAAAAAATAACCTGGGGTCAGATGATATTCAGGCTGCACTCGAAAAAGTGATTCAGGGAAACGTATCGCTGGAATATGATTATTCAACCAGGCTCACTCTCAGGGATGAAAATACAGAATGGGATTCTTCAGAACGTATAAGAAAATAGACGGTGCAGTTAACCGAGGTTATGCCCGCTGGGGAAGATGGATCTGGGGGGCGTTGTTACTGCCGGTGGTTATTTATCTTGGCTGGTCGGTATGGGCTGCGGTCTGGGGACCGCCGTCAGGGCCGGTCACGCTGATTATCCATAGTGAAATTGACAGGCCCATAAGAGGATTTAGTGTAAATGGCGTGGCGGGGGGGAATGCATTTGCTCATGGCGGGGGAAAAGCCACCTGCTGCGGCAGCATCAGCGGGGATAAGGCGGAAATTATCTGGACTGTAGATTACACACTTGCGCAATACAAAGCGGGGGTACGAACAGAAATTCACCGAATAACAATGCCTATGCCAGAACGAAAGAAAGGAGAAAATGATTTACACGTTCATTTCCTGCCGGGTGACAAAGTCCTGCTGGGATGGAGTGACAATGCATGGTCACCTTATGAATCACGCCCAGAGCATAGCAATTACAAGGAAACTGAATAATGGGATTTTTCAGTAGATTGGAAAAAATTGACGGCGGCATAAATGGCTTTTATGCCCGCTGGAGAAAATGGATCTGGGGGGCGCTGTTACTGCCGGTGGTTATTTATCTTGGCTGGTCGGTGTGGGCTGCGGTTTGGGGGCCACCATCGGGGCCGGTAACGCTGATTATTCACAATGAGCTCGACAGGCCAATTTTAGGATTTAGCGTGAATGGTGTTGCAGGTGCGAATGCATTTGCTCATGGCGGTGGAAAAGCAACCTGCTGCGGCAGCATCAGCGGGGACAGGGCTGAGGTTATCTGGACGCTGGATATTACTCACGAGCAATATCTTAAAGGCATGAGGTTAGAGTCACGTCGTATCGAAATACCCATGCCGGTACGAAAGCAAGGCGAAAATGATTTACACGTTCATTTTTTGCCGGGTGACAAAGTCTTGTTGGGATGGAGCGATAACGCATGGTCGCCTTATGAAAAACGTCCGGAACAAACACAATCTAATAAAATGGAAAGTAACTAATGGATATAGAAAGCCTCATTTCTGCAGCGAACCGTGCCCAGCAGGCCGAAGACAGCGGGTTACACAATTGTTCGCGCATCTGGCATGTAGGTTTCTTTTTCGATGGTATTCACAGGAACATAGAACAGGATGCGCCAGAGCAACGACTCAGTAATATTGCCCGTTTGTTTCGTGCATTTCCTGACGAAAGACAAAATACGTCAAGAGAGGCTTACGATACGGTCTACATATCTGGCCTCGGCACCCCTTTTAATGAAGATCTTTCCACCAAACTCACTGCATTAATGGATGGGACCAGAAGTAATGTACAAGATAATCTGAAAGCTCAGCCCATTGAAATGGCTAAAGACGCTGGCGAACAATTACTTAAAGGTGGCAGCTGGTATGAAATATTGAAAAGCGAAGGTGGGAAGTTACTTAAGCCCTCAGAATGGAAAAAACTGGCGAAAAATATCACTAAAGAAACGCTTAAAAAAGTCAGTATTGAAGCCACTCCCTGGATCCGTGATAACCCCGCCGTCGCAGATATGCTGGTAACAGGCGTTGATACGCGCATCGCCTCGGCCAAAACACGCTTCGAACGATTTTTTGAGAGAGTAAAATCAGACAGCCCCATTCCCGTAAAACTCATTTCTGTCTCTCTGTTCGGCTTCGACCTTGGTGCCACCCTGGCACGTAAATTCCTCGACACCCTGCTGGACGAACTCTGCCAGAAACAGGGTGACAAATACACTTATTTGGGCATTCCCGTCGATATCGTCTTTACCGGCCTGTTTGACTGCTCGCGACACACAGCAGCCAGCAACAACAATGGCGTGGATTATTTCATCTCTGCTTTTGGTGGGCCGGTAAAAGGCATCAGCGTATTGCTGGGGGATAAATCCATTGAACAGGAGACCTCTCTTCCAGGGGCAGTAAAGAAAAGCCTGCATCTGGTTGCCGCCCATGAAACCCGCGTCTGGCGCTGCCTGTACCGCACCGGCGATAACCCGGTGCATAAGGAAGAGCTCTATCCGGGATGCGCTGAAGATATCGGTGGTGGCTTGAAACCGGACGAACAGAAACCCAGTGCGGAGCTTTGTCGCGTTGCGCTACACAGGATGTACTGTGAGGCGACCATGGCGGGTGTGCCTTTTCCAGATTTCCAGACCTTAAACGAAAACAACCCCGTGATTGCCGAATATTTCATCATCAAGGACAACATCAAAAACCAGTCCGTCCTGCAATGGGCGAAAGCGTACCAGAGCGCGGTACCTTTTTCTTCATTAAGCACGGGAAACCAGAACTGCCACCTCGACAGCTATATCGACTGGCTGGGGCGACAGTACTACCTGTACCGCGTTGAATGTATGAGATACGAAAAACAGCGCGGCGATACGCTCGCCTCTGCTGGCGCATCGGCAGGGTTTGTTGGCATTACGCAGGAGGCGAAAGAGACCGCCGGGCAGTACGCCAGTGAACTGTCTGTATTGCAGCAAAACTGGGGCTGGCTTGATGAGGTGAAAGATGCCGCGATAAGAATGCGAAACAGTATGGAACAGAACCCCATGGACAGACGCAGGGAAATCGTTCCGAACGTTTATGGACCGGCGCTGTGGCGTGCGAAGCGTTTTCTCGACTACTTCCACGCGGCAAATCTCGGTAAACCCCAGCCGTTCCCGATCGACACTGCCCCACCCGAGATGTACGCATGGTTTGTACACGACCTGCAAACGGTGGACAAAGGCGCAGGTATCTCGCAGGACTTTTTTGTTATCCGCTCGATGGAAAAGCCTGAAACCTGAGTTATGGGGGCGACAGAATTTGAGATTCCTCCGCTACCCCCACACCCTGCTGTTCATTACCTTAAGGCCAGTTCACCTGCGAGTCTGGCCTTATGAAACGTTACTCTACCGCTCTGTTATTTGGTCTGCTGTCACTCACCAGCCAACTGGCGCATGCCGATATCGTTGATGATGCTATTGGCAATATTCAACAGGCAATCAACGACGCCTATAACCCCAGCAGCAGCCGCAGCAACGATGATGACGATCGTTATGACGATAACCGTCGCATGGATAGCCGTCAGTATGACGATCGCCGTCGGCAGCTTGAAGACAGACGCCGCCGTTTAGACGAGCGTCAGCGCCAGCTGGATGACGACAGACGCCGTCTGGAAGAGGATGAGCGCAGGTTGGAAGACGATTACGATCGAGGCTAAAGCCTGGTGGCGCTTCGCTTACGCAGGCCTACGAAACCCTGGCGCGTAGGCCGGGTAAGGCGCAGCCGCCACCCGGCAAAACTCAGTCGAGAACCAGCACCATCCCGTCATACCCCGCTTCAATGCCGGACGGCAGCGGGTTATCCATCATCCACACGTCAAACTGATGGCTGATATGCGTCAGGATCACCTGCGGACAGCCAATCACTTCGTTTAACGCCATCACGGTATTTAAGTCGCAATGGTTTCGCGGCGTCTCGTCGCGCGGTTCGTGGCTGCAGTCGATAATCATCGTCTGCGGCTGATTGTTAAGCAGGAACTTCACCGTTTTTTCCGGCAGCCCGGCGGTATCGGACAGCCAGGCCACGCGGCTGTGGGCCGACTCCAGCAAATACCCGAAGGTCAGTTTCGAATGGTTGAGCGGCAGGGGCGTAACCCGCATACCCTGAAGCTCAAACATCACAAACGGTTCGACCGTATGGCTGAAATCCAGAATCCCCGGATGTTTAAACAGGTCGTCGCATCCTGCTTCGTCCGGCGGACCGTAAACCGGAATCGTCGCGCCCACGCCCCAGCGCAGGGGGAAGAGTCCCTGGACGTGATCCATATGGTAATGGGTCAGCAAAAACTGCTGAAAGCTGCCTGCGGCCCAGTCGTCCATCAGGTGCGGAATACCGGCATCCAGCAGGGTCACCGCATCGTTGAATTTGACCACCGCGCTACAGGGGCGACGGCGATAGGTATCCTGCAGGCGCGCCCGGCGGCACGCCGCGCAGTCGCAGCCAAAGACCGGCACGAGTTGCGCGCTTCCGGTTCCTGTTAACGTGATTGTCAGACTCATAACGCACCTCTACAGCGGTTTGGTGAATCGGAAATGGCTCTGCGTATATCCTTCACGGACGTAAAAACGGTGGGCGTCGGTGCGCTTCACGCTGGTGGAGAGTTCGGTCAGCTCCGCGCCGGCCTCTCGTGCCACCCCTTCCGCCCAGGCCAGCAGCTGGCTGCCCACCTTTAACCCGCGCGCCTGCGGCATCACCACCAGCTCCTGGATCTCGCCGATCCAGCGTGCGTGGTGGAGGTGAAACTGCATGTGCAGGCCGATCATGCCGATGACCTGCCCGTCCAGTTCGGCAAGCTGGTAGCGCATGTTGTGATCCTGCAGATTGGCAAGATAGCCCGCGTGAAACGCCTGGCGATCAAATTCGGCCTGCTTTAATTCGCAGATTAACGCATAGACGATTTGCGCATCGTCGGCGGTGGCGGGGCGAAGCGTGCAGTCAGGCATGCTGTTTTTCCTTCTGACGGATAAGCGATAAAAAGGTCTCGACTGACTGTAGCAAACTTCCGTCGTTATTAAGGATATGGCAGTCGGACGGGGTGTAGCGCGCCGCACGCGCAAGCCGCTGATCGATCTCACGGGCGGATTCACGACCCCGGCTCTGCAACCGGCTGCGCAGGACGTCCGGTGAAACCTGCAGGCAAACCGGCAGCAGGGCCGCCCCATAGCGTGCGCGCGCTTGCGAAAGGTGCGCCCGTGAACCGTTGACCAGCACGTCGAACCCCGCATGCAGCCACAGATCGGTCTCGATGCCGATCCCATAGTAATAGCCGTTGGCGTGCCAGCTCAGCGCCAGCAGATTTTGCCCGGCACGGGTAAAAAACTCCTGCTCGCTCAGGGCGATATGGTTTTCACTCCCCGCATTCGCCGCGCGGGTAATGTAGCGGTGCGCCACCAGCAGCTGCGGATGCTCCTGCTGCCGTAAGGCGGACAGCAGGCTGTCCTTACCGGAGCCGGACGGCCCCATTAACCAGATAAGTCTTCCCATCAGAACACCCTCTTTCCCTGACGCCAGACGTGGTCAATATGGATGTGCTCGCCCCTGCGGTGGGCCAGCACCAGATCCGCCCGCTTGCCTTCGGCTATCTCGCCGCGATCCTGCAAGTTAAGCGCCGAGGCCGGGTTTTTCGTCACCAGGCGAATCGCCTGGGGCAGCGTAAAGCGGTTGCCCTCGTCGTCGGCCACCCGGAACGCCGCGTCGAGCAGGCTGGCGGGGTAGTAGTCGGACGAGAGAATATCCAGCAGGCCGAGGGACGCGAGCTTGCTTGCCGCGACGTTGCCGGAGTGCGAGCCGCCGCGCACGATGTTCGGTGCGCCCATCAGGACGTTCATGCCGTGCTTGCGGGAGGCTTCAGCCGCCTCGAACGTGGTGGGGAATTCGGCGATCACGCTGCCAAGCTGGTGGGATTCAAGGACATGATCGTGCGTGGCATCGTCATGGCTGGCCAGCGCGATATTGCGGTCCCGGCACATCGCCGCAATTCGGACACGGTTAGGCTGCGACCACCGTGCCGCAAGCGCCAGCTGCTCTTCTTCATAACGGGCCATCTCCGCGTCGCTGAGAGAATATTTGCCCTGATAGTATTCGCGATACTTTTCAATGTTGGCGAACTGACGCTGCCCCGGCGAGTGGTCCATCAGGGAGACCAGCGACACCGGCTCGCGGCCGACCAGCTTTTCAAACAGCGGCAGGGTAGTGTGGTGCGGTAGCTCGCAGCGCAGGTGCAGGCGGTGCTCGGCGCGGTTGAGGCCGCGCTTTTGCGTCTCCTCGACGGCGTTGATCATCTTCTCCAGGTTCTCCAGACGGTCGCCGCCGTCGCGCACGTCGCCAATAGCCACCGCGTCCAGTACGGTGGTGATGCCGCTGGCGACCATCAGCGCGTCGTGGCTGCTCATCGCTGAATGCGCGGGCCAGTCCACCTTCGGGCGCGGGGTGAAGAACTTGTCCAGATTATCGGTATGCAGCTCAATCAGCCCCGGCAGCAGCCAGCCGCCGTCGCCGTCCATCGCCTCGGGCGAGCGGCTCTGGGTTTCAGCAAACGCGCGGATTGTTCCGTCCTGGATCTCAATCGAGCCGTCAACCACTTCATTATCCAGTATCAGCTTGACGTTATTGATAATCATGCGGGAGTCCCCATTGGGTGCAGCCTGTCCGCGACGCGGGTGCGAACACTCTCGTCGTGGAAGATCCCGACGATCGCTGCCCCGCGCGCTTTGGCCTGTTCGATCAGCTCAACCACTGCCGCGCTGTTTTTAACGTCGAGCGAGGCGGTAGGTTCATCCAGAAGTAAAATCGGGTAGTCGACGATAAAGCCGCGGGCGATATTGACGCGCTGCTGCTCGCCGCCGGAAAAGGTCGACGGGGCAAGGTGCCACAGGCGCTCGGGCACGTTCAGGCGCGTCAGCAGGCTGGCGGCTTTGGCGGCACAGGTTTCGCGCGGTACGCCAAGATCCAGCAAGGGCTGCATCACCACGTCCAGGGCGGAGATCCGCGGGATCACCCGCAGAAACTGGCTCACCCAGCCGATCGTCGAGCGGCGTACCTCCAGCACCTTACGCGCCGGGGCCTGCACCAGGTCGATCCATTCATCGCCGTGGCGAATATGAATATGGCCTTCGTCGGGCAGATAATTGGCGTACAGGGAGCGCAGCAGGGTGGATTTTCCGCTGCCGGAGTGGCCGTGCAGCACCACGCATTCGCCGCGATTAACCTCCAGAGAGGCATTTTGCAGCACCGGCAGACGCACGCCGTTTTGCTGGTGGAGCACAAAGGTCTTACTTACGTTTTGTACGTGGATCATGTTGGCCTCGCGATTTGTTTTGCCGGGTGGCGGCTTCGCCTTACCCGGCAACAGCCCCTCAGTTCTGCAACACGGACGACACCAGAAGCTGGGTGTACGGATGATGGGGATCGTCGAGCACGCGGTCGGTTAACCCACTTTCCACCACCTGACCCTGCTTCATTACCAGCAGGCGGTCCGCCAGCAGGCGCGCGACGCCCAAATCGTGGGTGACAATCACCACTGCCAGGTTCAGCTCTACCACCAGGCCGCGCAGCAGGTCGAGCAGGCGGGCCTGCACCGAGACGTCCAGCCCACCGGTGGGTTCATCCATAAACACCAGCTTCGGATGGGTGACGAGATTGCGGGCAATCTGTAAACGCTGCTGCATGCCGCCGGAGAAGGTGGTGGGCAGGTCGTCGATACGCGAGGCGGGGATTTCCACTTCTTCCAGCCAGTGTTGCGCCGTGGCGCGGATGTTGCCGTAATGGCGCGCGCCGGTGGCCATCAGGCGTTCGCCGATATTGCCTCCGGCAGAGACCTGACGGCGCAGGCCGTCCATCGGATGCTGGTGCACCACGCCCCACTCGGTGCGCAGCAGGCGGCGGCGCTCGGCCTCGCTCATGCCGTAGAGCGAGGCGCCCTCATACAAAATGTCGCCGTTCTGCGGCGTCAGGCGCGCGGAGATGGATTTCAGCAGAGTGGTTTTGCCGGAGCCGGACTCGCCGACGATCCCCAACACTTCGCCCGGCCACAGCTCGAACGACACGTCGCTGAAGCCTTTGCCCGGCGCATACAGGTGGGTCAGGTGATTTACCGAAAGCAGCGGTTTCATTGGCCGTTCGCCTCGCTCTGTTGGCGGCAGAAATCGGTGTCGGAGCAGACAAACATCCGTTTGCCCGTGTCGTCCAGCACCACTTCGTCCAGGTAGCTGTGTTTGGATCCGCAGATGGCGCACGGCTCGTCCCACTCCTGCACCGTAAACGGGTGATCGTCAAAATCGAGACTCTCTACACGGGTGTACGGCGGGACGGCGTAGATGCGTTTCTCGCGTCCGGCGCCGAACAGCTGCAGGGCGGGCATCATGTCCATCTTCGGGTTATCGAATTTCGGGATCGGCGACGGGTCCATCACGTAGCGGCCGTTGACCTTCACCGGGTAGGCGTAGGTGGTGGCGATATGGCCGAAGCGGGCGATATCCTCGTACAGCTTCACCTGCATCACGCCGTACTCTTCCAGCGCGTGCATGGTGCGGGTTTCGGTTTCGCGCGGCTCGATAAAGCGCAGTGGCTCCGGGATCGGCACCTGAAAAATCAAAATCTGATCTTCCGTGAGCGGGGTTTCCGGAATGCGGTGGCGGGTCTGGATCAGCGTCGCGTCTTCGGTTTTTTCGGTGGTCGCGACGCCCGTTACCCGCTGAAAGAAGGTGCGGATCGATACGGCGTTGGTGGTGTCGTCCGCGCCCTGGTCGATGACCTTCAGCACGTCCGCCTCGCCGATCACGCTGGCGGTAATCTGGATGCCGCCCGTCCCCCAGCCGTAGGGCATCGGCATTTCTCGGCCGCCGAACGGCACCTGATAGCCAGGGATCGCTACCGCTTTTAAGATGGCGCGCCGGATCATGCGTTTGGTTTGCTCATCCAGATAGGCAAAGTTGTAGCCGCTTAAGTTAGCCATGTTTGCGCTCCCGTTGCAGGCGTTTCAGCAGTTCCAGTTCGGCCTGGAAATCGACGTAGTGCGGCAGCTTGAGGTGCGAGACGAAGCCCGCGGCCTCGACGTTATCCGCGTGGGCCAGCACAAACTCTTCGTCCTGCGCCGGGCCTGCAACGTGCTCGCCGTAGTCCGGTGCCTGCAGGGCGCGGTCGACCAGCGCCATGGCCATCGCCTTGCGTTCGCCGAGGCCAAACACCAGCCCGTAGCCGCGGGTAAAGTGCGGGTCTTCATTTTCGGGCGCGACAAAACCGTTCACCATTTCACACTCGGTCATCAGCAGTTCGCCGACGTTCACCGCAAAACCCAGCTCTTCCGGCACGATTTCGACGTCGATATAGCCGCTGCGAATTTCGGCGGCAAACGGGTGGTTGCGCCCGTAGCCACGCTGGGTGGAATAGGCCAGCGCCAGCAGATAGCCCTCGTCGCCGCGCATCAGCTGCTGCAGGCGGGACGAGCGCGAGCACGGGTAAACCGGCGGCGTGCGGGTGATGTCATCCGGTTGCGCGCCGGAGTCCTCTTCCGCCTTCGCCAGGCCCTGTTTCGCCAGCAGGCTGAAGACGTGCGGAGACGGTTCCTGTTCGGCGTCAGAGGTACTGAGTCGTGGCGCCTCGCCGTTCGCCAGCAGGGTAAAATCCAGCAGGCGATGGGTGTAGTCATAGGTAGGGCCGAGCCGCTGGCCGCCGGGAATGTCTTTATAAACGGCAGAAATGCGGCGCTCCAGGCGCATCTCCGCCGTGTTGATGGGTTCGCTGACCGCCAGCTTCGCCAGCGTGGTGCGGTAGGCGCGCAGCAGGAAGATGGCTTCCACGTTATCGCCGCTGGCCTGCTTGAGGGCCAGCGCCGCCAGCTCGCGGTCGGCGATACCGCCCTCGGTCATCACCCGATCGACGGCGAGATTAAGCTGCTGTTCAATCTGGGCGACGCTCAGCTCAGGGAGCTGTTCATCACCCCGTCGTCTGTGCGCCTGCAGCGCATGGGCGGCGGCGATCGCTTTTTCGCCCCCTTTGACGGCAACGTACATCAGCACACCTCCACGTGGGTGGTCCGCGGGATGGCCAGCAGGCGCTCGCCGCAGGTCAGGATCAGGTCAATGCCCAGCGGGAACGGGTGCGGGCGCTCGGTCAGCTCGTGAATGATGCACTCCGGCAGCTGCGGCGCGACCATGCGCTCGTCGGCGATGCCTGCGCCCGTCAGGCGCAGCATGCGACCGCCGCTCAGGCTGGCGACCTGCAAAATCAGCGTGGCGCTGGTTTCCGGGGCGACGGCGGTGCCTTCGCTCAGGGCATTCAGCTGTTCATGGCTGATTTGTTCGTCGGCCACGGCAAAGATTGCCTGCTGCGGCTGTTCAACAAGCGGGGCGCCGGTGTGAAAACGCAGGTTCTGGTTGGCGATATCGTTCGACAGCGCGCCCGAAAGCCATACCGGGGTATCGTTATCGGCAAGCGTCAGCAGCACGCAGGTTGTCGCCAGGTTCAGCGGCAGCCAGCCCTGAGAGAGCTGGTGCAGCGAGACAATCACGCCCGGCTCGCTCATGGCTTTTAGCAGGCGACGAAAACTGTGTTGGGCATCCTGGACGGCCAGGGTAAAAGCGGGTTGAAGCGTCATGCGTTGTCTCCGCGAACGAGCGTAAAGAAGTCGACCCGGCTGGTATTCACTTCGGCCTGACGCGCGGCAAGGCGTGCGGCGCGGTCGGCCTCCAGCGGGGAAATAAGGGTTTCCATCAGCGTCTGGAAATGCGGTTGTTCCTGTAAAAGCGCGTCGATGACCGCGCAGCGCTCGGCGTGCGCTTTATCACGCCCCAGCACGTAGCCGTAGCCCAGCGTGCCGCTGTGCAGGCGGATCGCTGCGCGGGTGAGGGTGGCATCCCCGGCGAAGAAGCGCTCGCCGGTGCCGCCCATGCGCGCCTGGATCTGAACGAGGCCGATCTCCGGCGCGCGGAGGAGGTCGTACCCGGGAGCCAGGCTAAGGGCGTTCATGCGGGCAGAGAGCGCAGCAGGCTGGCTGTGGGCCAGCACGCGCATCCAGCGCTGTCGGGTGGCGGTGTCGAAGTGCATTCAGTGCTCCATGGTGAATTCGATCATGTCGGCGCGGGTCAGGCTGACGGAGTATTCCGTCGCGTCGATCTCGCCGTCACGGTGGTTGAGGGTGCGCACGCAGAGCAGCGGGGCCATATTGGGGATCTCCAGCACCTTGCTCTCTTTCGCCTGCGCGCGGCGGGCGCTGATGCGCGTCTGGGTGCGTTTCAGCGCAATGCCTGTCGCATTCTGGAGAAAATCATGCAGCGATCCGCTGGAGAAATTCTGCAGCACCGGCCAGAGGGTGAGGTCCGCGAAGTAGTGATCGATCTGGCACACCGCGACGCCGTTGACCCGGCGCAGCGTGCGCAGGTGGATGACGTTGTCGCCCTCCTGAATACCCAGCGCGTCCGCCACGTGGCTGGAGGCCGGACGCAGCACCGAGAGCAGCTTTTCGCTGGTCGGGTGGCTGCCCTGATCCAGCAGGTTCTGGCTAAAGCGCGCCTGGGCGTTAAGCGGGTAGTCGAACGGGCGCATCAGCACCAGCACGCCCACGCCCTGACGGCGCTGCACCCAGCCGCGCTCGACCAGCTGGTCAATGGCGCGGCGCAGGGTGTGTCGGTTCACCTCATAGCGGTCAGCAAGCTGCTGCTCGGCAGGAAGGTAGTCTCCGCAGCGGTAGTGCGTGCGCAGCTCCACTTCGAGCTTTGCCGCGATCTCTTGCCAGCGGGTGGGGTAACTGGTCGGATGTCTGGATAAGTGCATAGAAAACAAAGCCTCGCTTCTCAGATGAAGTGCTTACGCAAACGTTGAGAGAGGAAATCCAGCAGGCTGACGGTGACGATGATGAGCACCATCAGGGCGCAGGTTTGCTGGAACTGGAAACCGCGAATCGCTTCCCACAGGGTGACGCCAATCCCGCCTGCGCCGACCATGCCGACGACGGTGGCGGAGCGGACGTTGGACTCAAAGCGGTACAGGGAGTAGGAGATCAGGAGCGGCATCACCTGTGGCAGGACGCCGTAAAGGATCTCTTCGATTTTATTGGCGCCGGTGGCGCGAATGCCTTCCACCGGACCGGGCTCGATGGCTTCGACCGCCTCGGAAAGCAGCTTGGAGAGCACGCCGGTGGTGTGAATGAACAGCGCCATGACGCCCGCGAACGGACCGAGGCCGACGGCGACCACGAACAGCATCGCAAAGACCATTTCGTTGATCGCCCGACAGGCGTCCATCAGGCGGCGCATGGGCTGGTATATCCACCACGGCACGATGTTTTCAGCGCTCATCAGGCCAAACGGAATGGAGAGAATAACGGCCAGCGCGGTGCCCCAGACGGCGATTTGCAGGGTGACCGCCATTTCACTGAGGTAGTCCTGCCACTGGCTGAAGTCCGGCGGGAAGAAGTCGGCGGCGAAGGTCGCCATATTGCCCGCGTCTTTGAAGAGCAGCAGCGGATCCATTTCCGCGCCCTTCCAGGAGATAACCAGCACCGCCAGCAGGATGGCCCAGCTTATGAGCGAGAACCAGCTGCGCTTCGGCGGCGGGAGGGTGATGGTTTGCATGTGTTACTCCGCAGGTCTTTGTGTGCCGGATGGCGCTACGCTTATCCGGCCTACGATCCAAAATGTAGGCCCGGTAAGCGCAGCGCCACCGGGCGAAAAGCGTTACTGCACCGCTTTATTCACGCTGGTCATCGCGCCGAGCGCGGCGGTCAGGCGGTCGAGGTCTTCAAGCTGAGCCTGAATCGCGGCCACTTTGCTGGTCTTCTCCTCGACCTTCAGGCCTTTGTTGTCCTTCACGCCCTGCATCTCTTTAAACAGCGCCAGCTGGCGAATCGGCACCAGCTGCAGGTCGCTTGACGGGCGGAACGGTGCCCAGCCCAGACGTTCCAGAACTGCTTTCTCTTCCGGCGTTTTGCCGTAGGTCATAAAGAAGTCGTACACCTTGTCCTTGGTGCTTTCGGACAGGTTTTTACGCCACACAATCGGGTCGCCGGGGATCAGCGGGGATTTCCAGATAACCTTCAGCTCTTTCAGCTTGTCCGGGGCGGACGTCTTCAGCTTGTCGAGGTTCTCGGTGTTGTTGGTGGCAACGTCCACCTGCTTGTTGGCCACGGCCAGAGCGTTGGTTTCATGGCTGGCGTTTACCGTGCGCTTGAAGTCGCTGGCGGAGGCGTTGTTTTTGGCGAAGACGTAGTAGCCAGGGACCAGGTAACCCGAGGTGGAGTTCGGATCGCCGTTGCCGAAAGTCAGCTCTTTGCGTTTGGCGAGCATGTCGTTGAGGTTGTTGATCGGGCTGTCTTTGTTGACGATCAGTACGCTCCAGTAGCCCGGGGAGCCATCTGCCGCGACGGTCTGGGCAAAGACCTGGCCATTCGCGCGGTCCACCGCTTCCATGGCGGAGAGGTTGCCGTACCAGGCGATGTCCACTTTATTAAAGCGCATCCCCTGGATGATGCCCGCGTAGTCCGGGGCGAAGAAGGCGTTCACTTTGATCCCCAGCTTGGTTTCCATATCTTTCAGGAACGGTTCCCACTGAGGTTTCAGGTTCTGCTGTGATTCCGTCGAAATAATGCCGAAGTTCAGCGCTTTTTCCTGCTCTTCCGCATACGCCGGGCTTAACAGGGTGCTGAGGCTGAACATGCTGGTAAAGGCCAGCGCGGCAACGGCTTTGTAGCTCATGTACTTTCCTCGGATCGGGTTTATTTAAGCAGCCTGCGCGTTCTCTTCGACGCGGTTAATGCTGCGGTAGAGATGGTCAAAACGTTCGTTATCAAACTGATGGCTCGCGCCATCAAAGAACACGTGCCCCTGACGCAGGGCGACGATGCGTTCGCAGTAGCGCAGGGCGTAATCCACCTGATGGAGCGTGACCACCACGGTAATGCCGTCGTTCTGGTTAATGTCGCGCAGGGTCTCCATCACGATGCGGGCGGACTCCGGGTCCAGCGAGGCGATGGGTTCGTCAGCAAGAATGATTTGCGCTTTCTGCATCAGCGCGCGCGCAATCGCCACGCGCTGCTGCTGCCCGCCGGACAGGGTGGAGACGCGCTGGTGGGCGAAATGCGCCATACCGACGCGGGTCAGCGCCTGTAAGGCTTCCTGCTTCTGGGAAGGGGTGAACCAGCGCAGACAGGTGCGCCAGAACGGGGTGCTGCCGAGCGCGCCAATCAGCACGTTCTCCAGCACCGTCAGGCGGTTTACCAGGTTGAACTGCTGGAAGATGTAGCCCGTCTGGGCGCGGCTCTTGCGGATATCGCTCGCCAGACGCCCGGCGCGCTGTACGGTATTACCCAGCAGCTCGACGTGGCTTTCCGGCGTTTTATCGCCGGTGATAAGCCCGCTCAAATGGCGCAGAAGGGTGGATTTACCCGAGCCAGAAGGCCCGAGAAGCGCCACCATGTCGCCCTGCCGGACGGTCAGATCAACGGCATGCAGAGCCTTGTTATGATTGAAGGTCTTGCTCAGTTTCTCGACGCGGATGACAGTTTGCATGTGCTGGGCCTCACGATAAATGTGGCCTCATGCTGGCGCATCAATGTGACATTTGGGTTAAGTGCAGGTTGCGGGAGTTTGAAGAGTTGAGCGGAGTTTGATGACAATCATCGTAGGCCCGGTCAGCGCAGCGCCACCGGTCGCGGTTGCCGGCTGCGCTGCGCGTGTTCTGCCTACGACGTTTGTTGCTTGACGACGTTAATCATCCACGGCACGCCGTATTTGTCGGTGACTTTACCGAAACCGTGCGCCCAGAAGGTCTCCTGCCACGCCATGTCGATGTTCCCGCCCGCGGCGAGGTTGTCGAACCAGCGCTTGCCTTCTGACACATCCTGCGTGTCGAGAACCAGCGTAAAGCCCGCGTACTGCGCGTTGCTGCCGGGCGGCATCCCGTCGCTCATCATGATATCGCTGCCCGCAATGCGGACGTTGGAGTGGGCGATAGCCGAATCCGGAAACTGCATACCGGACGGACAGCCTTCTTCGCTGTTATCGCTTTTTGGCATTTCGCCGAAGGTAATTTTATAGAGAAGTTCTGCGCCGACGGCTTGCTGGTAAAAGGCGGTCGCCTCAGCGCAGTTGCCGGCGAAAGAGATGTAGGGACTTAACGGCATAATCTTTACCTCACGTAAGAAAAGCCCGTTAAGTTTAGTTCTTTTTTGTAGGCCGGATAAGCGTAGCGCATCTGGCAAAAGCGCCCGGTGGCGCTTCGCTTACCGGGCGTACAGGTGAAAAATCAGTTCTTTTTCACGAACTCAGATTTCAGTTTCATTGGACCGAAGCCGTCAATTTTGCAGTCGATATTATGATCGCCTTCAACCAGACGGATATTCTTCACTTTGGTGCCGATCTTCAGCATGGAAGAACTGCCTTTCACCTTCAGGTCCTTAACGACGGTAACGCTGTCACCGTCCGCCAGCAGGTTGCCGTTCGCATCTTTTACGATGAGCGCATCAGCATCCTGAGCCGGCTCGGCATCATTCCATTCATGAGCGCATTCCGGGCAGATGAACATGCCATTATCTTCATAGGTGTATTCAGAATTGCATTTTGGGCAGTGTGGGAGAGACATATCGGTATCCTCAAAAGTGTAAACGCGCTGGAAAGTGCCAGCTAAATGACGGCAGGGTGCCGAAAAAGGCGGCAAGTATAGCGCAAATCCACACCGTTGTCGGTGATATTGTGAATTAAAAAAGCCAAAAAGCGTATCGGGAGTGACACGTTCTGTCAGTCAGTTACGCGAAGCTTATGTCCATTAACACGGTGGGAAGAAATGACGATAAATATATCGAATATTTTATTGCAGCAAATTGCTACGCTCTGCCATTTCGGATAAGGTGAAGCGACACATTGTTATTTATCTCCGGACTTTGCTGCCATACATATCTTATGGCAGTGGTGCATTACCTCTCTTTTTAGGTGGGTAAATAATGGTGATATATCCTGAAGTTTCTTAAAAATGGGCTACGCTTTTTTCTTTTGGCTATCAGGCCTGGAGAAGAGTTCTACACGCCATGCAAGGATAGGGAATTATTCCTGATTATCTTCAATCAGTTATATTTCGGCGAACATGTTTTCCACACGTGATCATATAAGCCTGAACAACATAATTAAAACCAGTGGCTTAATAAAAGTAATAAATTTGCGTTAAGGAAAGGCTTTTATCATGCACACACAGACCATTTTTGAATTAAGCCAGGAAGCCGAGCGTTTGTTACAGCTTGCCCTGCAAAATCTTGATACGTTGAAATCAATGCCCACTGAGATGCTGGAGAGCACAGAGGCTGCTATTACTGGCGAAACAAACAACGTTTTACCTTTGCATTTTAGCGCGCGCGGTGTCGACGCCCAGCAGGCGATGCTGAATAATGAATTACGCAAAATAACCCGGCTGGAAATGGTCCTGGCCATTGTTGGCACCATGAAAGCGGGGAAATCGACCACCATTAATGCGATTGTGGGTACCGAAGTGTTGCCGAACCGCAATCGTCCAATGACGGCGCTTCCGACGTTGATTCGCCACACGCCGGGTCAGAAGGAACCGGTGCTGCATTTCTCTCATGCCTCCCCGATTGATGAATTGATCCAACTGCTTCAGAAACAGCTCTGTGATTACGACCGCGGGAAGCTGGCTCAGCGTCTGGAAATTGATAAAGACATGAATACGCTGCTGGAGCGCATTGAAAAAGGGGAAGCGTTTGAGAAGCATCACCTGGGCGCGCAGCCGATATTTCATTGTCTGAAAAGCCTCAACGATCTGGTGAGACTTTCCCAGGCGCTGGGTGTGGAGTTTCCGTTCTCTGAATATACGGCTATTGAACATATCCCGGTGATTGAAGTGGAGTTCGTGCATCTTGCGGGCCTGGATGCCCACCTCGGGCAGCTGACGCTGCTCGATACGCCCGGGCCGAACGAGGCCGGACAGCCGCATCTGCAAAAAATGCTCAGCGAGCAGTTGTCCCGCGCATCGGCGGTGCTGGCCGTAATGGATTATACCCAGCTTAAATCCATTTCTGATGAAGAAGTCCGCCAGGCGATTTCCGCGGCGGGAAAATCGGTGCCGCTGTATGCGCTGGTCAATAAATTCGATCAGAAAGATCGCAATAGCGATGATGAAGAACAGATTCGGGCGATGATCTCCGGCACCTTAATGAAAGGCAATATTTCGCCCGGCCAGATTTACCCCGTGTCGTCCATGTGGGCGTATCTGGCGAACCGCGCGCGCTATGAGCTAAGTTCGCATGGACGACTGCCGGATCATCAGGAGCAACCCTGGGTGCAGGATTTTGCCGAAGCCGCACTCGGACGTCGCTGGCGTACGGCGGACCTGGACGATATCGACCATATCCGACATTCTGCCGATTTGCTCTGGGAAGATTCGCTCTTCGAGCAACCGATACGGAAACTGATTTACGCCGCCTATGCCAATGCCTCGCTCTACGCGCTGCGTTCGGCCTCGCATAAGCTTCTTAACTACGCGCAAAACGCCCGCGAGTATCTCGATTTCCGCTATCAGGGGCTGACGGTGGCCTTTGAGGCGCTGGAGCTGAATATCGCACGTCTGGAAGAGGACATGGCGCTTTTGCAGACGCGTCAGCGCGTGGTGAGCGATGAGGTGAAACACGAGGTTGAGGAAGCGCTGAACGCCACCGCGGACTTTATGGGATCCCAAAAAACCGCGCTTCACCAGGCGATTGACCAGGTGTTCAGCACGCCCCCGATTCTTGATTCGGCAGGCACCGAACGGCAGCAACTTCGCGGTGAGAGGGTGAAGCAGCTGGTGCTGGACGATGAAGGGCAGGCGCAGATTGCGCTGAGTAAATTACGCGCCTCCTGCGAGCGGGTGATGCTGGATGCCCAGACGAAGATCGGCCGGGAGCTGGCGTTACGCTTCGATCAGCTGGAGTCCACGCTGGCGCGTTCTCTTAACGAAGCCATGCGTCCCATCGAAACGCGTATTAAAGAGCATCTGAGCCATGCGGGTTTTCGGGCGCGCATCAGCTTCCCGGCGTTTCAGGCAAGCCAGCTTAACTTCAATACGCGAGCGCTGTTTAACGATGCGATTGCGCAGGACGACAGCCAGGCCGCCCCGCCTTCCGGCGGGAGCAGCATGCGCGAAACGGTCTCTCGCTGGCTCAATAATCCTGGCTGGGGCTGGGACGAGTATGTGGAAACGCGCACGCGCTATGTTATCGACATTGCGCAGCTACATGACAAATTTAAGCAACATATTGATCAGTTTTGTGAACAAATACGTAAAGCTTTGTCCGCGCAGGTCGATGTCTCTGTTACGGCAGGAATGGCGACGTTCTTTGCAGAATTTTCGTTGTGCCTGACCGGGTTACAGGAAAGCTTGCGTGATAGCCTCGCAGTGCGTCAGCAAAATGAGCACTCAACCCGAGCGCTCTGCCAGTTGTTGAAGCAAAGCATCACTACTGCGACGTGGATACAGGAAGATACCCGACTGTTACGCGATGATATTCAAACTCTATTCGCGGCAGAGCAACCATGACAACACCACTACTGGACGGCCCCGGGCGAACGCTGGAGTGTATTAATCCAAAATTTATGGTCGATCTGGTGCAGGGGGGAGACGCGGCGCGTCATCCTCGCCTGGGACCACAGCAGCTGCAGTTTCGCGAGCGTTTGACGCAGGAAATCATGACGCATACCCGGCTACGCCCCTGGGCGATGGCGGGGATGCTCAATGAAAATGCGGCGCTGCGCTTGGGGCTGGCGGAAAAGCTGGCCGGGATGCTTGATCCGGGCCATCTCGCGCTGACGCTGATGGCAGAGAAGCTGATTGCGCTGCGTCAGCAGACTCACCCGCGCACCCTGCAGTCTCCCGGACTGACGCAGCAGTACGCCGATCTGGTGTCTCATTTTACTCAACGCGCAGCCTGGAAAGAAAAGGCGCTGACCCAGCGCGGGCTAACGGTGCAGGCGGGTGAGCACAGCGAGCAAATTTTTACCCGCTGGCGGGCCGGACATTATGATGGCTGGTCGCTGGCCGGGCGCTGTTTTATCGTTCTGGAAGAGCTGCGCTGGGGAGCATTTGGCGACGCATGCCGCCTCGCGAAAGAAGATGTGGCGGCCATGCTTAAGGATAACCTGCGCAGCATGGCGGCTAACTATCTGGCGCAGGGCATTAATGCCTCACCCACGACCCGCCATTTTTATCACCAGTGGCTGACAGCGCCTGCTTCTCCCGGATCGATCGATCATAAAGACATGCTGGGCTGGCTGGGGGACTGGTGTCAGGCGGATAAGCATCCGGTGAGCTGGTCAGTGACGCAAAACTGGCAGACCGTCGCACTGGGGATGCCGAGGCTCTGTTCGGCAAAACGGCTGGTGGACGGGATGGTGGAAGAGATTTTTGGGTAAATCCCTTACCCCTCACCCTCTCCCCGCAGGGAAGAGGGGAGGGTTTGGTGGGGTGTGTTAATGGCGGAGTTCGACCGCTTTTCGTTCGATATTCTGCTCGGGAGCATTGGCGTAGCGTTTCGCATATAGCGCCGTGATGATCGGCACCAGTAGCGCAGTGACAATCACGCTGGCGGCAACCAGCGCCGTCGCTGAAGCGGCTACCGGTTCGAAGGCCGGGTTAATCTGGGCAATAATCACCGGGTTGGCGACGGCAGCGCCTGCGGCTGAAGAGGCGGCGACGCCCGCCGTGCCGTTTCCTCCCCCGATCACGCGGTCGGCAACGATCAGCGGAATACCGGTAATGACGATTACGGCGACACCCAGCACAATACCCAGCAGGCCGGTATCAAGGATAACCTTCAGGTTGATGGTGTTCCCCAGCGCGAAGCCGAAGAACGGGATCAGCACCGGCGTGGCTTTGCTGAAGAAATCACGCAGATCGTGATCGAGGTTGCCAAGGGCAAAGCCGATCAGGAAGGGCAGGATTGCGCCGACAAAGTGGTGGGGTTCAAAAGAGGCCAGGCCAGCGGACCCCAGGATCAGCATCGTCATCAGCGGGCCTGATTCGAGAGACATCAAGACAAATGCGCCGGACTCTTCTTTCGTCCCGTACTGGTTCATCAGGCTGGCGTACAATCCGCCGTTAGTCATATCCATCGCGGAGACAATCGCCAGCACCGATAACCCCGCGAAGAACCCGGTCTGAATTCCATTCTCCGGGATGAACATCGCGCATATCATCGCCACCGCCCAGGCTACCGCTATTTTGGTTATTACCAGCGTGCCGGATTTCCGTAATACGGTACCGGTCGCCCGCAAATTAATGGATGCACCGATACAAAAAAACCAGACGGCAAGAATTGGAACCGTGCCCGTTATCATGCCTTTTGTGAAACCACCAAAATAAGCCCCGGTATCAGGGGCAAGGGTATTCAGGATGGCGCCCAGCACCAGCGGAACCAGCATCATACCGCCGGGTATGCGTTCTATCGTGGCTTTAATCTTCATGGACAATCCTCACATCTGACCCCGCAGGACGGGCGTTCGGTGTTAAAAATTAGTCAATAAATTCAATTGATTGGCATTTGTTTTTGAGTGGCGTTTCTCGATAATCCCGCCAGGAAAATAAATGTTTTCTCTCGATTAACTTCATTGGAAAACACATGAAATGCTGTATTCGGATTTATCATGCGATCATTGGAATATTGATTCAATCAAAATAAAACATCGTTTTATTTATCTTTGTCACATATTCAATGTAAAACTATCGGCGGCTTCCTGATGAAGAAAATTTATGTAAATTGGATGTGAGTAAACGTGGTTTGTTTTTTTGTTGCGAAAGAACTCATGACGTGCGTGAGAAAGCTCATGAGGCGGGGATGAGAAAGGGCTTATTTGCACTGATTGACAAATACTGGACTGAGTTGACCTGATGCTGAAATATGTGTGAAGTTGATCACAAATATAAACGCTGGTAGGGTAAAAAGGTCATTAACTGCCCAGGCAGGCGTCAACAGGTTCGGTTGTATCGACGTAAAACGTCAATGTAAGTAAACCTGCTACGCTTGAATAAGGCGATTCGCATGGAGCGGATCCCATGGTTCACAGAACGCACACTGGACTGTGAAACAGACAGGGCCGAGTCAACGAGGATAGCTATGCTGAGAAGGAAAAAGATTAAACCCATCACGCTTCGCGACGTCACCATTATTGATGACGCCAAACTGCGTAAAGCGATTACCGCAGCCTCGCTCGGTAATGCGATGGAATGGTTCGATTTTGGTGTCTACGGCTTTGTGGCCTATGCGTTAGGTAAAGTGTTTTTCCCCGGGGCCGATCCCAGCCTGCAGATGATTGCGGCACTGGGTACGTTCTCCGTTCCCTTCCTGATTCGCCCGCTGGGTGGTCTGTTCTTCGGTATGCTCGGTGATAAATATGGTCGTCAGAAGATCCTGGCTATCACCATCGTCATTATGTCGATCAGTACATTCTGTATCGGTCTTATCCCTTCTTATGCCACCATCGGCATTTGGGCGCCGATTCTGCTGCTGATCTGTAAGATGGCACAGGGCTTTTCCGTGGGCGGTGAATATACTGGCGCCTCGATCTTCGTTGCCGAGTATTCTCCTGACCGTAAGCGCGGGTTTATGGGAAGCTGGCTGGACTTCGGCTCCATTGCCGGTTTTGTCCTGGGCGCGGGCGTGGTGGTGCTGATTTCAACCGTAGTGGGGGAAGAGAACTTCCTCGACTGGGGCTGGCGTATCCCGTTCTTCCTGGCTCTGCCGCTGGGGATCATTGGCCTCTACCTGCGTCATGCGCTTGAAGAGACGCCTGCGTTCCAGCAGCACGTTGATAAGCTGGAGCAGGGTGACCGCGAAGGGCTGCAGGACGGTCCGAAGGTATCGTTCAAAGAGATTGCCACTAAGCACTGGCGAAGCCTGCTGGTCTGTATCGGTCTGGTGATCTCTACCAACGTGACCTATTACATGCTGCTGACCTACATGCCGAGCTATCTGTCGCATAACCTGCACTACTCGGAAGATCACGGTGTGCTGATCATTATCGCCATCATGGTGGGTATGCTGTTTGTGCAGCCGATTATGGGCCTGTTGAGTGACCGCTTTGGTCGTCGACCGTTCATTATTCTGGGAAGCGTTGCGCTGTTTGCCCTCGCCATCCCGGCATTTATTCTGATCAACAGTAATGTACTGGGGCTGATTTTTGCCGGTCTGCTGATGCTGGCGGTGATCCTTAACTGCTTTATCGGGGTGATGGCCTCAACGCTGCCCGCGATGTTCCCGACCCATATTCGCTACAGCGCGCTGGCCGCGGCCTTCAACATCTCGGTGCTGATTGCCGGTCTGACCCCGACGCTTGCCGCCTCGCTGGTGGAGAGCACGCAGAACCTGATGATGCCTGCTTATTACCTGATGGTGATCGCGGTGATTGGTTTGATTACCGGTATTACCATGAAGGAGACGGCGAATCGCCCTCTGAAAGGCGCAACGCCTGCGGCATCGGATATCCAGGAAGCGAAAGAGATCCTCCGTGAGCACTACGATAATGTAGAGCAGAAGATTGAGGATATTGACGCCGAGATTGAAGAACTGCAGAAAAAACGTTCCCGACTGGTGGATCAGCATCCACGCATCAACGAGTAACAAAAAACCCGCCGCTGGCGGGTTTTCTTTTATTAGCATCCTGCGGCGATGTAGTCGCCATTGGCGCTGATGGGGATCACCGTCAGGAACAGCACCGTCGCGAACAGGATCAGGACTATCCCTCCGGCAATTTTGACGGCCGGCACCAGCCATTTTAACGAGGCGCTTTCTCCGAACCAGGCCACCGTGCGTTCGCGGGCGTAACGTACAGCCAGTGAAAGCCCCATAATAGAAAGCGCGGTTCCCAGAGACATAGTCATGACTGCGGCCATCCCCCAGGTAACAATGCCCAGCGCGTTGGAGAACATCAGGATCATGATCGCCCCGCTGCACGGGCGTGCGCCGATCGCCAGAATTACGCCCAGACGAGTTTTCCAGTCGCCCTGCGTCAGGTCTGCACCTACGCCGTGATGACCGCAGCCACAGTGTTCGTCGTGCTGATGAAGCGGCTTAATGGCAGAGACAGACATCCTGCGCGGGCGCAGGCTCTTCAGCGCCTGGTAAATGACAAATGCGCCGAATGCGCCAATAAGCACTGCGCTGACCTTCTCCACATACCAGCGGCTGGTACTGATATCCCCTGAGGCGAGGTTAAACCCTACCGCCAGGATAAAGACAAACAGAATGGCGCTGACGCCCTGCATCAGGCTGCCCAGGAAAGGGACGACCCGGGCGGCCAGCTCGCTTTCCTTATTGGTAGTCAGATAGGTCGTCACAATGAATTTTCCGTGCCCGGGGCCAATGGCGTGGAGTACGCCATAAAGGAAAGCGCCCGTTAACAGCCATAACCCGCCGCTGTACTGATGGTTATTCAGCTGCAGCAGGTACATCACCAGATACCGGTGCAGGGTAATTTGCGAGGCAAGACACCACTGGATAAAGGTGTTCCAGTGCGTATGCAGGGTAAAACCGGCAAAAAACATTGCCAGCAGCATCAACCCAGCGGTAGGGAGACGCCAGTCACGGATGAGGCGTTGTGTGGTCATGAAGCGGCCTGCACAGAGAAGAGTATTTGCCGCCAGTATAGTTGATCTTCCCGCTCAGTTCGTGGGATCGCATTGGGATCCGTGCAGAATTGTGGATAACTTTGTGCATAAATGGGTATAAGGCGGGGTTTTGCTGGGGAATGCAGCAGTCAGTCATTTTTTTGCAACTTTTCGGTTGCGGTCGTTCGCGAACTCCCTATAATGCGCCTCCATCGACACGGCGGATGTGAATCACTTCACAGACAACGCAGTCGGTTGAAGAGAAATAATCCTGAAATAACGGGTTGACTCTGAAAGAGGAAAGCGTAATATACGCCACCTCGCAACGGTGAGCGAAAGCCGCGTTGCACTGCTCTTTAACAATTTATCAGACAATCTGTGTGGGCACTCAAAGTGACATGGATTCTTAACGTCCTCGGACGAAAAATGAATACCAAGTCTCTGAGTGAACATGCGTAATTCATTACG
>NZ_JBMKHT010000057.1:0-24512 GCF_049238165.1 Enterobacter cloacae complex sp. IR5422
CGGGTCTGGCGGCGTTTACTGGAAAACTCACTGTCGGCAAAAGTCAGTTGCTGGCTCATCCGGTTACTCATTCTGGGTTCAGGTTACAACACGATGATCTCACATCTCGGACTTATTCGCACCTTCCCTAGCTATAAAGGAGTATTTTTTATTTTCCCCTGGCTGCAAATCAACCAATTTGAGTGCGTCATTATTTTTATCCTCAGCTTTCAAATTTTTAGCTCAAAGTTAGGAATAATCTGAACAGATGTTTACAAGTCCTTCCTGTCTATCCATATTTCCAACGCAAGCGAAGCGCAAATTTACAAATATTTAAAAATAACGCAACCGCAAATAGCAAAACGCATTTGACGGATCGCACACAGCGACTAGAGTTATTACTCGAACGACGAGTGATACGGAATATTTTCGTATCGTACTGACATAACCAATATATGACTATGAGGTTTAATATGGCAGAGCATCGTGGTGGTTCCGGTAATTTCGCTGAAGACCGTGAAAAAGCATCAGAAGCTGGACGTAAAGGTGGCCAGCACAGCGGTGGTAATTTTAAAAACGATCCGCAACGCGCATCTGAAGCGGGTAAGAAAGGGGGACAGAACAGTCACGGCGGAGGCCGTAAATCTGATAACTCCTGATCTTATTTAGTACTCTTTTAATAAAACCAGAGAGCATGCTGCGGGCTGAAAAGCTCGCAGTACCCTTTCTTTATTTTACCGGAGCGTAATAATTATGAATATGAAAAGTGTAGAGGATGTATTTATTCATCTTCTGTCGGATACCTACAGCGCAGAAAAGCAGCTTACCCGAGCGTTAAGCAAGCTTGCCCGCGCCGCCTCCAGCGAGAAGCTGAGCGCCGCCTTTACCGCACACCTTGAAGAGACGCAAGGTCAGATCGAACGTATCGACCAGATCGTGGAACAGGAAGACGGCATCAAGCTCAAGCGCATGAAATGCGTCGCAATGGAAGGCTTAATTGAAGAAGCTAATGAAGTCATCGAAAGCACGGAAAAAAATGAAGTCCGTGACGCCGCATTAATTGCTGCTGCGCAAAAAGTGGAGCATTACGAAATAGCCAGCTACGGTACCCTTGCCACTCTGGCAGAACAGCTCGGCTATAAAAAAGCCGTTAAGCTTCTTGCCGAAACGCTGGAAGAAGAGAAAGAGACCGACCTTAAACTCACCGACCTGGCCGTTGGCAATATTAACCAAAAAGCGCAGAAATGACGCGATAATACAGGTTAAATAAAATGAGCATCAGTCCCAGGACAATTAAACGGTGCCATTTAGCGGCAGCGATAATATGGTTCATTCTCGCTATCCCTTCCGTCATCTGGTGGAAGAACAGCGTGCTATGGGTCATTATCATCAGTATTTATGCCAATATTGTCGGCCATTTATCTGGCTACAGTGCCGCACGTGCCGATCAGGCTGCTGAAAGTGAGACCAAATAAGCGAACCCCTAATGAGGATACAATGATGAATCACGTAGAACACTACCATGACTGGCTACGCGATGCCCATGCAATGGAAAAGCAAGCCGAATCTATGCTGGAATCCATGGCCAGCCGTATCGATAATTATCCTGATGTTCGCGCCAGAATTGAGCAACATATTAATGAGACAAAACGGCAAATCACATTGCTGGAGGAAATCCTCGACCGTAATGATATTTCTCGTTCGGTCTTAAAAGACTCGATGAGCAAAATGGCGGCGCTGGGACAATCCATCGGCGGCATGTTCCCTTCTGACGAAATCGTGAAGGGCTCGATCAGCGGCTATGTTTTCGAACAGTTTGAAATCGCCTGCTATACCTCCCTGCTGGCGGCGGCCAAAAAAGCGGGTGACACCGCCTCGATACCCGCTATCGAGACGATCCTCGCCGAAGAGCGCGAAATGGCCGACTGGCTGATTCGTCATATCCCGCAAACGACGGAACAGTTCCTGCTGCGTTCAGACGCGTCGGGTGTCGAAGCGAAAAAATAACCCACAGGAGAGTGAGCATGTTTCGACACGTCAAACAGCTGCAATACACGGTTCGCGTCGCCGAACCGAATCCCGGCCTGGCCAACCTTTTACTGGAACAATTTGGCGGACCGCAGGGTGAACTGGCCGCCGCCTGCCGCTACTTTACGCAAGGGTTGAGCGATGACGATCCGGGCCGTAAAGACATGCTGATGGATATCGCGACCGAGGAGTTAAGCCACCTCGAAATCATCGGTACCCTGGTCGGTATGCTGAATAAAGGTGCCAAGGGCGCGCTGGCGGAAGGGGTGGAAAATGAGGCCGAGCTGTATCGCTCCATGACCGAAAACGGGAATGACAGCCACATCACCTCCCTGCTCTACGGCGGCGGAACCCCGCTAACCAACTCAGCGGGCGTACCCTGGACGGCGGCCTACGTCGACACCATTGGCGAGCCGACGGCGGATCTGCGTTCGAACGTGGCGGCCGAGGCCAGAGCCAAAATCATCTATGAACGGCTGATCAACGTGACTGACGATCCCGGCGTTAAAGATGCCCTGGCGTTTCTGATGACGCGTGAGGCGGCGCATCAGCTCTCCTTTGAGAAGGCGCTGCAGTCCATCCGTAATAATTTTCCGCCGGGAAAACTGCCGCCAATCGAGGAATTCACCAACAAGTACTACAATATGTCTGAAGGTGGAGAGGTTCGCGGAAGCTGGAACAGCGATAAACA
The DNA here is from genome assembly GCF_049238165.1 of Enterobacter cloacae complex sp. IR5422. NCBI lineage: Bacteria > Pseudomonadati > Pseudomonadota > Gammaproteobacteria > Enterobacterales > Enterobacteriaceae > Enterobacter > Enterobacter cloacae complex sp. IR5422. The sequence continues at coordinate 2,699 of NZ_JBMKHT010000057.1, forward strand.
TTTCGATTACGTTGAGTCCCCCCAGCCTGCGGTGGATGGCGGCGATGGCAGTGCCAGCGTGACGCTCACAACCGAGCAGGCAACCCTGGTTAAGGCGATGTCTGCCCGCACGAAGTCCGATCCACATTCCGACCCGCTGACCGGTGCCGAGCTGGGTGCCGGTAAGACTAAACCGTAATCGGTTTGCCGGGCAGGCCTGACCTGCCCGGCAATTCGCGTGCCCCATCGTCTCAGAGGTACGGACCATGTTCGAACTCGATGCGTTTCATCTGGCCAGAATTCAGTTCGCTTTTACCGTCTCGTTCCACATCCTGTTTCCTGCGATCACCATCGGTCTCGCCAGCTACCTGGTGGTGCTGGAGGGCATGTGGCTGCGCACCAAAAACGACGTCTGGCGATCGTTGTACCACTTCTGGCTAAAGATATTTGCCGTTAACTTCGGCATGGGCGTCGTTTCCGGGCTGGTGATGGCGTACCAGTTTGGCACCAACTGGAGCGGGTTCTCCCAGTTCGCGGGCAGCATTACCGGCCCGCTTCTGACCTACGAGGTATTAACCGCTTTCTTCCTGGAGGCCGGATTCCTCGGCGTCATGATGTTCGGCTGGAACAAGGTCGGCCCGGGGCTGCACTTCTTTTCGACCTGCATGGTGGCGCTCGGCACGCTGATGTCGACCTTCTGGATCCTCGCCTCCAACAGCTGGATGCATACGCCGCAGGGTTTCACTATCGAAAACGGGCAGGTGATCCCGCAGGACTGGCTGGCGATCGTCTTTAACCCCTCCTTCCCGTACCGTCTTATTCATATGGCTATCGCCGCGTTCCTGAGCAGCGCGCTGTTTGTCGGCGCGTCGGCCGCCTGGCACTTGCTCCGCGGTAACGATACGCCCGCCGTTCGCACCATGTTTTCGATGGCGATGTGGATGGCGCTGCTGGTCGCCCCTATCCAGGCGGTGGTAGGCGATATGCACGGCCTGAACACGCTTGAGCATCAGCCAGCCAAAATCGCCGCTATTGAGGGTCACTGGGAAAATCCGCCCGGCGAGGCCACCCCGCTGCTGCTGTTTGGCCTGCCGGATATGGAGGAAGAACGCACCAAATACGGCCTGGAGATCCCCGCGCTCGGCAGCCTGATTCTGACGCACAGCCTGGATAAACAGGTCCCGGCCCTGAAAGACTTCCCGAAAGAGGATCGACCCAACTCGACCATCGTTTTCTGGTCGTTCCGCATTATGGTAGGGATGGGGCTGCTGATGATTACCCTCGGTCTGCTCAGCCTCTGGCTACGCTATCGCCACCGACTTTACCACTCGCGTCCGTTCCAGTGGTTTGCCCTCTGCATGGGGCCTGCGGGGCTGGTCGCGCTGCTTGCCGGCTGGGTGACCACCGAAGTGGGCCGTCAGCCGTGGGTTGTCTATGGCTACCTGCGCACCATCGACGCGGTATCGCTGCACAGCACCCTGCAGATGAGCATTAGCCTGCTGGCGTTCTTCGTCGTCTACTCATCCGTATTTGGCGTGGGCTATGTTTATCTCATCCGGCTGATTAAGAAAGGTCCTCAGCCCGTTGATACGCTGACGTCAAACACCTCGGGCACGCCTGCCCGTCCGCTGTCAGCCGCGGAGTCTGTTCCGGAAGAGGAGAGAATCTGATGGGCGTCGATATCTCAGTGATTTGGTTTGCCATCATCGTGTTTGCCACGCTGATGTATATCATTATGGACGGCTTCGATCTGGGGATTGGCCTGCTGTTTAACTTCGTGGGCGATGCCAAAGAGCGCGATGTGATGGTCAACAGCGTGGCGCCCGTCTGGGACGGAAACGAGACCTGGCTGGTGCTCGGCGGCGCGGGGCTGTTCGGCGCGTTTCCGCTGGCCTATGCGGTGATCATTGATGCGCTGACCATCCCTCTCACCGCGATGCTGATCGGCCTCATCTTTCGCGGCGTTGCCTTTGAGTTCCGCTTCAAAGCCACCCCTTCACACCGCAAATTCTGGGACTACTCCTTTGCCGGCGGCTCCCTGCTCGCCACCTTCAGCCAGGGCGTGGTGGTGGGTGCCGTGATCAACGGTTTTGACGTGGAGGGCCGACGTTTTGTCGGCTCTTCGCTGGACTGGCTCACGCCTTTCAACCTCTTCTGCGGCATCGGTCTGGTCGTCGCCTACACGCTGCTGGGCACCACCTGGCTCATCATGAAAAGCGAAGGAGCGCTGCAACAACGCATGCGCGAACTGACCCGCCACGTGCTGCTGGCGTTGATGGTGGTTATCGCGGTGGTCAGCGTCTGGACGCCGCTCGGCTGGCAGTACGTCGCCGACCGCTGGTTTACCCTGCCCAACTTCTTCTGGTTCCTGCCGGTTCCGCTGCTGGTCGGGATCTTCAGCGTGCTGATCTGGCGCCTGACCCGCAATCCGGACAGCCACGCGCGCCCTTTCCTGCTGACGCTGGGGCTGATCTTCCTCGGGTTCAGCGGACTGGGTATCAGCCTCTGGCCGAACATTATTCCGCCGCGTATCACTCTGTGGGAGGCCGCGGCCCCGCCTGCCAGCCAGCTGTTTATGCTGGTTGGGACGTTACTGATTATTCCGGTGATCCTGGTGTACACCGCCTGGAGCTACTACGTGTTCCGGGGCAAGGTTTCGGATACTGAAGGCTATCACTGAGGCACGCTATGACGGACTGGCATACACGGGCCATTATTTACCAGATTGATACCGCACTCTTTTATGATTTGAACGGCGATGGCTGCGGGGACATCGCCGGGATAGCGGCCAAGCTGCGGTACATTCGCCGCATGGGGGCGACGGTTATCTGGATCACCCCGTTTTACCTCACGCCCTTTCTCGATGAAGGCTATGACGTCAGCGACCATCTCCAGGTGGATCCCCGCTTCGGAAAGCTGGCCGATATCATCGCCTTTATCGAACAGGCCCGCGAGCTGGGCATGCAGGTCATTATTGAACTGCTGATCCAGCACACCTCTGACGCGCATCCCTGGTTCCAGCAGGCCCGCCGTAACCCGGCGTCACCCTACCGGGATTACTACCTCTGGTCAGATAGTGACGACGACGATACGCCTCCCATGTTTCCCGGCGTGGAGGAGAGCATCTGGACCTGGGACGACGAAGCGGGACAATACTACCGGCACATGTTCTATCGCCACGAACCGGACCTGAACCTGACCTCACCCGCGGTGCTGAAAGAGATTGAGAACATCATCCTCTTCTGGCTCAAGCTGGGCGTGTCGGGGTTCCGCCTGGATGCCGCCTCCCACCTGACCACGCAGGCGGGAAACGGTGATGAAAAAAAGGGCCTGTGGATCCTCGAACACATGCGCCGTCTGATTGAGGAACATAATCCGGACGCGATCCTGCTGGGTGAAGTGGACGTCGAGGTGGAGGCCTATCAGGACTACTTTGGCAATAATGACCGCCTGAATCTGGTGCTCAATTTCTGGCTCAACAAATATTTTTACGTTAGCCTGGCCCGCAAAAGCGCCCGTCCGCTGCGCAACGCGGTGAAGAAAATGATCGTCCCGCCCGATTCATGCTGTTTTGCCAACTGGCTGCGCAATCACGACGAGCTGGATCTGGAGGGCATCAGCCAGAAAGACAAACAGTTTGTCCTCGATACCTTCGCCCCTGACGACGAGATGAACGTCTACCAGCGCGGGATCCGCCGCCGCCTGGCGCCGATGTTGAACGGCGATCTGAAGCGGCTGGCGTTCTGCCACGCGGTACTCTTTTCCCTGCCCGGCGTTCCGGTGATGCGCTATGGCGATGAGATCGGCATGGGGGATGACCTCGATCTGGAGGAGCGCTACGCTGTGCGCACCCCCATGCAGTGGGCAGGATCGAAAGGCGGCGGTTTTTCGGCAGCCGACCCGGAAAAATTTATCGCGCCGATTATTGACCGCGGTCCTTACCGCTATCAAAAAATCAACGTCGCTGATTCGCTGCTCCACCGCAACTCGCTCCTGCACCGCATCATTGATATCGCCAATACCCGCTCGGAGTTCCCCGAAATTGCCGTTGCGCCCTTTCGGCTCCTCACGATCGATAGTGACGCGGTGCTGGGGATCTATTACGAGACCGAAGAACGCAGCATCCTGACCTTTGTTAACTTCAGTGACCAGCCGGTGCAGTTCACCGTGAAGGGGATCCGCAACACGACCTGGACCGCCTGTCTCGCGGACAAACGCTACGATGACGCGCTGGTTTGCGGTAAAACCGTCGAGCTCAGCCTTGGCGGCTACGGCTATCGCTGGTTCTGGACGCACCGCAGCGCGCTGCGCTGATTACGGTTTCCGGCGGGTGAGCAAACGCGTCAACACAATACCCGCCACCGCAAGGGCCCCTAACGCCACTTTGCCCGGCATACCGGAGGTCACGGACGACGCGCGGGTTTTCGCTTCGTCAGTGAAACGGCCATGGATTTTGTGCAGGTCGTTAACCGGCTGGTCGAGATAATCCCGGCGGTCCGGCGCGTTCAGATCGTCGGTCATCTGACCTTCCCAGGCTTTCTTCACCATCAGCCTGTCCAGAAAACCCGGGAAGAGGAACTGCCCGACAATCGACTGAATGGTGCTGCTGCCAACCCACAGCTCGCGCACCGGCTTTTGCGCCACCCTGAAGATGGCGCTGGCGGCGACTTCAGGCTCGAACACCGGCGGTACCGGCCGCATTGCCCACGCGAACTTGTTCCTTGCCCATTCGAACTGCGGCGTATTGAGCCCCGGCATCTGCACCATCGAAAGCTGAACCCGGCTGTTCTCATGCATCAGCTCGGTGCGCACCGCATCGGTAAACCCGCGGATCGCCGCTTTGGCCCCGCAGTAGGCGGACTGCAGGGGAATGGAACGGTAGGCCAGCGCGGACCCTACCTGAATAATCACGCCCCTGTCGCGTGGAACCATAAGCTCAAGCGCCGCGCGGGTGCCGTTCACGTAGCCGAGGTATGTCACCTCGGTCACGCGCCGAAACTCGTCCGGCGTAAGGGTACGAAACGGTGCAAGCACGGCCCCCATGGCGTTGTTGACCCAGACATCAATCGCACCGAGGCGATACTCAATCTCGTTAGCCGCATCCACCACCGCCTGACTGTCGGCGACGTCCGCCTGCACGGCGTGCGCATTTACGCCGAAGCGGCGCAGCTCTTCCTGGGTGGAGTGCAGGCTGGCTTCATCACGGGCGATGAGGCCCACATCGTAACCTGCTTTTGCGAAGCGCAGCGCCGTGGCTTTTCCCACGCCCGCCGTCCCACCGGTAATCACTATGACAGCCATAGAACCTCCACGTGAACTCAACCGTTATTTCCGTCCGACAATGCTGTTACCAGCTCTGCCAGCGAAAAATGCACCGCTTTTTCCACCACCTCCTGACAGTCTCCGGAGAAAAGCACGGTACGGGTTTTCGTCTCGCCACGTATGTTCCACGCAAAACAGACCGTCCCCGCCGCCGTGCCGTCGTCGCCCCCTTCCGGGCCAGCGTATCCGCTGATGGCGATGCTGATATCCGCCTGGGCAATGTCGCGGATGCTGGCGGCCATCTCGGTCACCGTCTGTTCGCTGACGGCGGTATAGCGCGCCAGCGTTTCAGGACGCACGCCGAGGATCCGCGCTTTCGCGGCATCGCTGAACACTACCAGCCCGACATCATAAAAATCGGCCGTGTTCTCTTCAGCGCAGAGCGCCACCGAGAGCTTTCCCCCGGTGCAGGATTCCGCCGTGGTTAAGCGCAGACCGGCATCGGTTAACTTGCTCGCCAGTTTTTTTGTCAGCTCACCGACGGTGTAATGGTTATCGTGCAAAAGATTGCTCATCTTGCCGCCTCTTATTTCTCGAAAGGAATGATTGAAATATGTCCATTGCGCTCAAGTATGGCATATTTAATTTGGCTTATTTCGGTAATGCCATTATTCTGACGCGCGGAAACCAGAATATCATCGCAAGAGACATCGACCTTTTTGAGTTTATCCGCCAGGGGAACGCCGTTTTCCACCAGAATCACGGGCGTGCCGTCCAGAATATTCTCTACCGGGGAAAAATACTTTTTCATAAGGCCAAAAATAATATCCACTACCACCAGGGTGGTAATCGTAATCATCGCGCCGGTGACGGAAAAATCCTGCCCCAGAAGCGCCTGCTGCGTGGCTTCACTAATTATCAGGAGAAGAATGAGATCAAAGCTGGTCATCTGCAGCAGCGCGCGTCGCCCGGCCACTTTAAATACCACCACGAGGAACAAATAAATAGCCAGCGCACGAAAGACCATATCCATATCAGCCTCCTACGGGTAAATAAATTGCCAGAGGGTGATCTCCGGCTCGTTGTTTACGCGGATGACCGAGTTCCATTTACCGGCCCGGGACGGTGTGGTAAAGAGTAATACCGAAAAGTTGTCCGTCTTTTTCAGGTTGTGATAAACAAAATAGAGGCTGTTTCCGTGGCTGAACATGGCGTCCGGCTGGGGCCAGACGCTGCCTGGATCATACGCATCGCTACTCTCGCTGGTGACGCTGAGGGTATAGGCCCCCTCCGTTTTCACCGGAAACGCAAGCTGCATCCGTGTCTCCGTCTCCCGCCGCCCGAAGCGCTCATAGTTTATGGTCAGCGACTTGGCGGAATTTGTTTTTACCGTATCGCTGACTATTCCGCTTGAAAACAGACCGGCAATGGCGGCAACGATAATACCTAACAGAACGATAAACCCCACCTGACGAAACGCGTATTCAAACGTCAGCAAGCGATATCTTTCCTCAATCCCGGGTAACTTTTCATTTTCACGCTTCATGGCCATCGTCACCGTTTCGCTTATTATCCGATAATTTTGATTTCTAACGCGAATGTTTTTAGGACTTATCACATTTGCCACATAAAGGAATAGCAACAATACTTAATAAGTCAAGACACCCAAAATGAAGGATATCCGATGAAATTATCGCTTATTTCCGCTTTTTTGATATTTCTGGTTCCGGCCGCATGGGCAGATAATAACGGCGGGTTACAAAAAGGTGAAGCCCCGCCGCCGCCCCACGCGCTGGATAGCGGATATCGCGGAACCGATGACGCGCGTATTATGACCATCGATCAGGCAAAACAACTGCACGACGGTGCGACCATTTCATTACGCGGTAATCTTATTGACGGTAGCGGCGATAAGTTTGTATTTCAGGATAAAACCGGAAAAATCGACGTTATTATTCCCCAGGCAGTCTTCGATGGCAGAACGGTAAAACCCGACCAGATGATCAGCATCAACGGTTCGCTTGATAAAAAATCATCTCCTGCCGTCGTCCGTGTCGATCGTTTGCAGAAATAATTCAGCGAAGCGTTAACGCTGCAGTTATCCATCAAATCTCACCCCTTGGCTTAAGGAGTCAGCTATGAGTGATACCCAACAACGTACGAACGCTTACCCGCAACCCCCGTTCCCGGAACAGCCACAGACGCCACCGGGACTGGCATCCGAAATGCAACCTGTACCCGACCACGGGGAAACTAGCTACAAAGGGCATGGCCGCCTGGCCGGTAAAAAAGCGCTGATCACCGGCGGTGACTCGGGTATCGGTCGCGCAGTGGCCATCGCCTATGCCCGCGAAGGCGCAGACGTGGCCATTAACTACCTGCCTGAAGAGGAAAAAGACGCCGCGGAGGTCATCGACCTGATCAAAGCCGAAGGCCGGAACGCCGTCGCGCTGCCGGGGGACGTTCGGGACGAAACCTTCTGCCAGAATCTGGTCGAAGAAGCCGTCTCGAAGCTAGGCGGGCTGGATATTCTGGTCAATAACGCCGGTCGTCAGCAGTTCCGTGAATCCCTTGAAGAGCTGACCACCGAAGATTTTGACGCGACGTTTAAAACCAACGTCTATGCCCCCTTCTGGATCACGAAGGCGGCGCTGCGCCACCTGAAAGCCTCGTCCGTTATCATTAATACCTCCTCCGTTCAGGCCGTGAAGCCGAGCCCGGTGCTGCTGGACTACGCCCAGACCAAAGCCTGCCTGGCGGTATTTACCAAATCCTTAGCCAAGCAGCTGGGTCCGAAAGGCATTCGCGTCAACGCGGTCGCCCCTGGCCCTTACTGGACGGTGCTGCAATCCAGCGGTGGCCAGCCGATGGAAAAAGTGAAGGAGTTTGGCGGCGATACCCCGCTGGGACGTCCGGGTCAGCCCGTCGAGATTGCCCCGCTGTACGTCACGCTGGCCTCGGATGAATGTTCATTTACCTCCGGCCAGGTATGGTGTTCTGACGGCGGTGACGGCGTGATCTAACCCCTTACCCCTCCCTCTCTGCAGTGAGCAATAAATGAACAAGGATGTTCACTTTTCTTCCCCTGCCGAAAAACATGTTGTAACTCAAACAGATCAAATGTTAAAAATATTTTGCTATCAAGTTATCAAAATTAAACAACTTAGCTTGTCACCCGCATCGCTCTGTTTTTAACATCGCCTATGGAAAAAAATGGTCTGTTCAGTCAGCGCATACGCTTGCGCCATTTGCATACATTTGTGGCCGTCGCTCAACAGGGAACGCTGGGGCGTGCGGCTGAAACTCTTAACCTGAGCCAGCCTGCGCTCTCGAAAACCCTCAACGAGCTTGAACAGCTGACCGGCGCCCGTCTTTTTGACCGGGGTCGGCTGGGGGCGCAGCTTACCATCGTGGGCGAACAGTTCCTTACGCACGCCGTCAAAGTGCTGGATGCGCTCAATACCGCAGGCCAGTCGCTGCATCGAAAAGAAGAACACACCAGCGAGGTCGTCCGCGTCGGGGCCCTGCCCACCGCCGCGCTGGGCATTCTTCCGCCGGTGATTGGCCAGTTCCACAAGCAGCAACGGCATACCACGATCCAGGTTGCCACCATGAATAACACCATGCTGCTCGCGGGACTGAAATCGGGCGAGCTGGATATCGGGATTGGCCGCATGTCCGACCCTGAACTGATGGGCGGTCTCAATTACGAGCTGCTGTTCCTGGAATCCCTGAAGCTGGTGGTTCGTCCCGATCACCCTCTGCTGCAGGACACGGTGACGTTAAGCCGCGTCATGGAGTGGCCGGTGGTGGTGTGCCCGAAAGGGACCGTCCCACGTCAGACCGCCGAAACCTTGCTGCAAATGCAGGGGTGTACGCTGCCCTCAGGGTGTATCGAAACGCTGTCAGCCTCGCTTTCACGCCAGCTCACCCTCGACTATGACTACGTCTGGTTCGTTCCCTCCGGCGCGGTAAAAGATGATTTGCGCCAGGGCACGCTGACCGCTCTCCCCGTAACGGCCCCCGGCGCTGGTGAACCTATCGGCATTTTGACCCGGGTAGATACCCCGCTTTCCACCGGCGCGCAAACGCTGCTGAGCGCCATCCGTAAATCGATGCCGGTTTAATATCCCTCACCCTAGCCCTCTCCCCTGAAGGGGCGAGGGAACAGACCTGCGCGTTAATCAAATAATGCGAAATCATTCATTAACAATTGCGTAAAACAATTTAACAGTTTTATCATAGCCGTGAATTCACCAAATGGTTCACAAACGGTTTGATAAAAACGAATTCACCCGTGCTAATCATCAATTCCACCGCATTTATTACCCAACTGGTACATACCCGACACGGCGGCGGGATCTAAAGGAGAGAGAAATGGCATTTGGCAGCGCGCCACGTGGAATACCGCGTATTCTGCAGTGGCTTCTTGCCGGACTGATGATGCTCATCGGTCTGGCGGTCGGCGGGTTGGGCTTTAAGCTCGCCACCGTAGGCGGGAGTAGTTACTTCCTGATAATGGGCGTGGCAATGGTGATTGCCGCGATCCTGATTTTCCTCAACCGCACCAGCGGGATCGTGCTTTACGGCATCGCGTTTATTGCCTCGCTGTTCTGGGCGGTAAGCGATGCGGGCTGGGATTTCTGGCCGCTCTTCTCCCGCCTGTTTACCTTTGCCGTGCTGGCGTTCCTGTGCGCCATCGTCTGGCCCTTCCTGCGTGCGGCAAACCACACTGCACCAAACAAAGCCCCCGCTTTTGGCGTCGCGGCGCTGCTCGCGGTGGCCATGCTGGTCAGCCTCGGTTGGATGTTTAAGCCGCAAACCCTTGTGGCAGCGAACGAGCCCGTGCCGGTGAAACCCGTTGCACCCGGCGAGCAGCAAAAGAACTGGAAACACTGGGGCAACACCACCCACGGCGACCGCTTCGCCGCGCTGGATCAGATTAACAAGCAAAACGTCAGCTCGCTGAAAGTCGCGTGGGTTGCGCACACCGGCGATATTCCGCAGAGCAACGGCTCGGGTGCGGAAGATCAGAACACGCCGCTGCAGGTTGGCGACACGCTGTATGTCTGTACGCCGTACAGTAAAGTGCTGGCGCTGGACGTGGATTCCGGTAAAGAAAAATGGCGTTATGATTCGAAAGCCACCGCGCCGAACTGGCAGCGCTGTCGCGGTCTGGGCTATTTTGAAGACCACTCCACCGTGACAACGTCACAGGCAGAAACACAGCCAGCGGCATGTCCTCGTCGTCTGTTCCTGCCCACCACCGATGCCCGTCTGATTGCCATTAACGCGGATAACGGCAAGGTCTGCGACGACTTTGGCGACCATGGCACCGTGGATCTGAGCGTCGGCATGGGTGAGATTAAGCCCGGATATTATCAGCAGACCTCCACGCCGCTGGTAGCCGGAAACGTCGTTGTCGTCGGCGGTCGCGTCGCGGATAACTACTCGACCGGCGAGCCGCCGGGCGTGGTCCGCGCCTACGACGTTCACACCGGTAAGCTGGCCTGGGCGTGGGATCCCGGTAATCCGAACCTGACCGGCCTGCCGCCGGAAGGCCAGACCTACACCCGCGGTACGCCGAACGTCTGGTCTGCGATGTCCTACGACGCCAAACTGAACCTGATCTACCTGCCAACCGGCAACGCCACGCCAGACTTCTGGGCGGGCGAGCGTACCGCGCTGGACGATAAGTACAGTTCCTCCATCGTCGCCGTCGACGCGGCCACCGGCCAGGTCCGCTGGCATTTCCAGACCACCCATCACGACCTGTGGGACTTTGACCTGCCTTCCCAGCCTCTGCTGTACGACCTGCCTGACGGCAAGGGCGGCACCACGCCTGTGCTGGTGCAGACCAGCAAGCAGGGCATGATCTTCATGCTTAACCGCGAAACCGGCAAGCCGGTGGCGAAGGTCGAGGAACGCCCTGTCCCGGCGGGTAACGTTGAAGGTGAACGCTACTCCCCAACCCAGCCGTACTCTGTTGGCATGCCGATGATTGGCAACCAGACGCTGACCGAGTCCGACATGTGGGGCGCGACGCCAGTCGACCTGCTGCTTTGCCGCATTCAGTTTAAAGAGATGCGTCATCAGGGCGTCTTCACTCCACCGGGTCTCGACCGTTCCCTGCAGTTCCCTGGCTCACTCGGCGGGATGAACTGGGGCAGCGTCTCCGTTGACCCGAACAACAGCCTGATGTTCGTCAACGATATGCGTCTGGGTCTGGCAAACTACATGGTGCCGCGCGCGAACGTGGCGAAAGATGCCAGCGGCATCGAGATGGGGATTGTTCCGATGGACGGCACGCCGTTCGGCGCGATGCGCGAGCGCTTCCTGTCGCCGCTGGGCATTCCGTGCCAGAAACCGCCGTTTGGCACCATGTCGGCGGTTGACCTGAAAACCGGCAAGCTGGTGTGGCAGGTTCCTGTTGGTACGGTGGAAGATACCGGCCCGCTGGGCATCCGCATGCACATGCCAATCCCAATCGGCATGCCGACGCTTGGGGCATCGCTCTCGACCCAGTCCGGCCTGCTGTTCTTTGCCGGCACCCAGGATTTCTACCTGCGCGCGTTTGATACCGCCACCGGGAAAGAGATCTGGAAAGACCGCCTGCCTGTCGGCAGCCAGTCCGGCCCGATGACCTACGTGTCGCCGAAAACCGGTAAGCAGTACATCATCATTAACGCCGGTGGCGCCCGCCAGTCGCCGGATCGCGGTGATTACGTTATCGCGTACGCGTTACCTGACAAGAAATAAGATGTGAAAAAGGGACCGAAAGGTCCCTTTTTTTTGCCCGGTGGCGCTACGCTTACGCGGGCCTACAAATACAAGTAGGTCGGGTAAGGCGAAGCCGCCACCCGACAAAACACGCGACTCAGAACGTCTCCCAGTTATCCCCGGAAACCGTCGCCGCCGGGCGCAACGGTACGTTCTGAGCCACCGGTGCAGCCGTCACCGCGCGACCCTGCTTTGCGCTGCTCAACCGAAACGCCCCAACCGCCTCGGTCAGACGCGCGCCCTGTTCTTCCAGAGACGCCGCCGCCGCGGAGGCTTCTTCCACCAGCGAGGCGTTCTGCTGGGTCACTTTATCCATCTCCGAAATCGCCTGGCTCACCTGGACGATACCGCGACTCTGCTCATCGGACGCCGCGGCAATCTCCAGCATGATGTCGGTGACGCGCTTCACCGCTTCGACGATCTCATTCATGGTGTTACCGGCGGCAACAACTTCACCGGACCCCTGATCGATCAGCGAAACCGATTCGTTGATCAGGCTTTCGATCTCTTTTGCGGCATTCGCACTGCGGCTTGCCAGGGTGCGCACTTCACTGGCCACCACGGCAAATCCGCGCCCCTGTTCACCCGCCCGCGCCGCTTCTACCGCCGCGTTAAGCGCCAGGATATTGGTCTGGAAGGCAATGCTGTTAATCACGGCGGTGATTTCAGAGATCTTCTTCGAGCTGCTGGAGATATTGCCCATGGTTTTCACCACGCCGGAGACCATCTGGCCGCCGCGGGTGGCTTTCCCGGAAGCATCTTCCGCCAGCTTGCTGGCATGATGGGCGTTATCCGCGTTCTGCTTCACCGTCGCAGTAAGCTGTTCCATGCTGGCGGCGGTCTGCTCGATGGCGGCAGCCTGCTGCTCGGTGCGGGACGAGAGATCGGTGTTACCGGCAGAGATCTCGCTGGTGCCGCGGTAAATCTCCTCCGCCCCCTGACGCACGGTGCCGACCGTTTTTTCAAGCGAGTGCTGCATGGTTTGCAGATCCCGCGTCAGGCGGCCAATTTCGCTGCGCCCGGCCACGTCGTCCGGCATCGTCAGGTCGCCCTTAGCGATATTCTCGATACGTTTCGCTGCCCGCTGCAGCGGATTGATTACCGTGCGGCGCAGCACGACAAAGGTCATCGCCGTCAGCACCAGCGCCAGCGCAAACGCGCCCACCATAAACATCAGACCCAGCTGCGTGCGGCTGTGCGCCTGCGCCGTTAGCGCATTGGCACGGTCGGTACGGATCTTAATCGCCTTCAGCAGTACGGCGTTGTACGCGTCATCCAGCGGACGCGCCGTTTCGTTTTCATGGTTGATAATCGCTTCGAACATGCCGTTTTTGGCGAATTTGACCATCGGCTGCATGCCCGCGATATAGGCGTCATACCGGGTCTTAAGCTCCGCATCCAGCGCTGCGCCCTCGGCGGTACGCACGGCGCGATTCATGTAGGCGGTAAAGCTCTCCTGAGACTGCTTAATACGCGTTTCCGCCTCGCTGATGTTCTGCTTCATCGCATCCATCTCTGCGATACGGCTTGCCGCACCGGCGTGGATCAGATTGATACGCGCGGTTCGCAGATGGTTTGAGCTGTTCGACAGCCCCATACGCACCTGAATTTCGGATGTGACATCCTGCTGATCGTTATCGGCCTGCAGCAGGAAATACCCTGCCAGACCCGAGCTCAAGGCAAACAGAAGAATAATGCCACCGAGAATGGAGGAAAACAGCGGAACCAGCCTGATGTGATGCAAGAAGCCCAGCTTGCGCTGCGCCAGCATCGAAGTAGTGTTGTCCATGACCGTCGACTCTCTTGTAGGTAAGATGCGTAAAAACACGCCTGTTAAATAGTCATCGGCACGGCAGAGATTTAGATTACGGCTAAAAACGCCGCACTGGTCACACTTTAGAGAAGATTATTAAAGAAATGCCAGCGGCGAAAAACCGCTGGCAGAAGAGTTACTTGTCGCCGAAATGGATAACGGTACGGATGGATTTTCCTTCGTGCATCAGATCAAACGCCTCGTTGATCTGCTCCAGCGGTAAGCGGTGGGTAATGAACGGATCGAGCTGAATCTTGCCGACCATCGCATCTTCAACCATACCCGGAAGCTGGGTACGGCCCTTCACGCCGCCAAACGCGGAACCGCGCCATACGCGCCCGGTGACCAGCTGGAATGGACGGGTTTTAATCTCCTGACCCGCACCGGCCACGCCAATGATGATGCTCTCGCCCCAGCCTTTGTGGCAGCACTCCAGCGCGGAACGCATCACGTTGACGTTGCCGATACACTCGAAGCTGAAGTCCACGCCGCCGTCGGTCATCTCAACGATGACGTCCTGAATCGGCTTCTCGTGATCTTTCGGGTTCACAAAATCGGTCGCGCCCATTTCACCCGCCAGCCTGAATTTCTCCGGGTTGGTATCGACCGCAATGATACGACCGGCCTTCGCCTGCACCGCGCCCTGAATCACCGCCAGACCAATGCCGCCGAGACCGAACACCGCCACGGTATCGCCCTCTTTGACTTTTGCGGTGTTATGCACCGCGCCAATACCGGTGGTCACGCCGCAGCCCAGCAGGCAGACTTTGTCCAGCGGCGCCTGCGGGTTCACCTTCGCCAGCGAGATCTCCGCGCAAACGGTGTATTCGCTGAAGGTGCTGGTGCCCATGTAGTGATAAACCGGCTCTCCGTTGTAGGAGAAACGGGTCGTCCCGTCGGGCATCAGCCCTTTCCCCTGGGTGGCGCGAACGGCCTGGCAGAGGTTAGTTTTGCCGGATTTACAGAACTTACACTCGCCACATTCCGCGGTGTACAGCGGGATCACGTGATCGCCCGGCTTCAGGCTGGTCACGCCTTCGCCCACTTCTACCACAATCCCGCCGCCTTCATGGCCGAGCACCGCTGGGAAGACACCTTCCGGGTCGTCGCCAGAGAGCGTAAACGCATCGGTATGACATACGCCGGTATGGGTGATTTTGATCAGCACTTCGCCTTTCTTCGGCGGTGCCACGTCAATTTCAACGATTTTGAGCGGCTGGCGGGGGCCAAATGCAACTGCAGCGCGAGATTTCATATGTCTTCCCTTCTTGTCAGGTATGTGGATTTATTTTAGATAAGAGCGCAGTAAATGGCCGACTTCCGCCATGCGAACGGCACGCTGATCCGGCGTGGTGTCCCCCGCTACCAGCTCATCTTTGAGGTGAATTTCAACCATTTCGCCCATCAGGCCATTGGCAGCCCCGCGCACGGCGGCAATTTGCTGCAGGATGGCCAGACAGGGGTCGCCCGACTCCAGCGCGCGTTCCAGGGCATCAACCTGACCCCGAATGCGGCGGACGCGGGTAAGAATACGTTTTTTATCTTCGGGTGAATGCGGCATACGCCCTCCTGATACTATAGGGGGGTATGGTACCTATTTTGTTACCGCTGTGTAAACCTAAAGATGAGAGGGTTGAGGTTTTGTACAAAACTCGGGGGAGGCATTGGATACGCCAGATAACGAAGCAAAATAGAAAAAGCGTAAAGTCTCATCCTGATAAGCCGATAAAAACAGGGTCTTTTTTTAATATAGGGATATTACATGCGTAAACTCATCTCCTCCATTGGGCTCATAGCAGGTATGGCTGTAGCCACACCCGCGGTTCACGCCAGCAGGTTGACACAAACGTTGACCCGCTGCGACTCAACCTTTTTCAACGAGATTTATCATCAGCGAGCCAAACTCAGCCGCGTAGCCCCCTTAACGCTTAACAAGCATTCGCAGGCCTGGTTCAAAGCCCCTGAAGACGGCAATCGCACCATCTGGTTTGCTCAACCGCTGCATGAATTAAATCTGACGGTATCGGGATATTACCTGCAAACCAGCAATCTCGATGAAATCAATTACGGTAAGTACTATTACTGGGGACTCATTTTCAAAGAGTCACAAGAAGAAGTGATGTCCAGACTTGATCATTTGTCCTGGAAAAAGGCGGGAGATGATTATGTTTCTCAGACGATGATTAAAATCAACCCAAACAGTGACTGGGAAGACAACGCGCAGGCGGTGTCAGGTATTGCTCCGGCAAAAGAAAGTACCGAAAAGCTGTTAATGCTCAGCAAAGGTAAAGACGGGACATTATTGCTCTGTACCGTTCAGGGAAATGTAACGCCTGACATGCTGACGACATTACGGCCTGATTTATCCGCAGGGGATGCGAAATGAAAAAGCTAACATGGCTGGTATTAGTTATGCTGACAGGTTGTACCGGGACAAGTAAACCCCAGCCCCAGTCCACCCCCAAGCCACCGGCAGGCGTCATAAAAATCCTTGAAGATAAGAAAATTGCTTCGTATATCGATCTTCGGGTGATTTCAACTTATCAGGGTAACGACCGCTTACGCCGCTTTTATTTCATCAATAACTACGCCGAGAAGACACTCATTATAAAAAATCCTCCCGTCTACATAGCGAGTTCCCGGGCAATCGACGTGATTAACTGCGACAAAAACCAGCGTGCCGTTATGGCGCGAACCTATTTTTCCAAACCGTTCGCGGAAGGTGATGTCGTACATGTGACACAGGATGTAGGACAATGGGAAAGTTACCCGAAAGACTCTCTTTTTGGGATAATAGCGGAAAGCATGTGCAGTATTCCCGTTGAAAAACTCAAGCCAGAGCCAGCGAAAGATAATCGAAAACCGTTACTGGATGAATAAAATCTTCAGGACCTAAGCTTCTATGGACAGACTCGCTCTGCTCTATATTAAAGCGCGGGCTGGGCTGTCCGCTAACAAATAGCCTACCGTCCCCTGACAGCCTGCGCCAGCATCTGCAGTTCCTCCTTCAGCCAGCGGGTCGCGCCCCGCTGGCCGCTGCGTTTATGCGAGTAAATTTTCACTTCAAACGTGCGTATCGGAAACGGTAACGCAAAAATCCTGAGATCCGCTGTCTTAATCAGCTTCTCCGCGGCATAGCGGGGGATCGCCATCAGCAGGTCGCTTTCCGCTACGATAAACGGTGCGCTAAGCATCGACGGCGTTTTGATCGCGATTTGTCGGGTATAGCCCAGCTGCTCAAGCCGTACGTCAAGAACGCCCTGCTTCTCATTCCATGGCGTCACCACCAGGTGTCGGGCCGCGAGATACTCCTCCAGCGTGAGACGCGTCCGGCGCGCGTTGCTGATGACTACATACTCATCTTCAAACCAGTCGATCTCTTCCAGCTCCGGGTGCCGGATATCATCCTGAGTGCTGAACCCCAGCGCCAGATCCACCTCGCCCGCCAGCAGTTCCGTCAGCGCCGGGCTGTGCGGCAGATAGCGCAATTCGAAACGCAAGCCCGGGGCCGCAAGCTGCAGTTTGTGCATCAGCACCGGGAAAATGCACAGCGCGGTAAAGTCCGTTATCGCAATTTGTAAGCACTCCGAACTGCTGGCTGCATCAAACTCCGGCTGCGGGGTCAACTCATGATTCAGGAACGACAGTGCGGAAGCAATCGAAGGCGCGAGCTGAGAGGCATACACGCTGGGGGACATGCGATGCCCTTCGCGGAAAAACAGCGGGTCATTCAGGGTGGCACGCAGGCGCGACAGCGCATGGCTGAGCGCGGATGTGCTCATCGCCAGCTCGTCAGCGGCTAACCGAACAGAGCGGTGGCGGTAAATCGCGTCGAAAACGGGCAGCAGGTTTAAATCAAGACGTCTCAGGGCCGGATGCATAATATTCATCATTTATTGATTTCATTGCACTTAATTCTTCAGACAATACGCCGTATGCTTAACGCCATCAATCAAGACGCACGCTAAAAAGCAGGTAAAACAATGAGCATCACCCTTCGCCAGGCACGCCCCGAAGATGCGGCGGCCATTTACGCCATGATTTACGAGCTGGCGGTGTATGAAAAAGCCCCGGAAGAAGTGGTTACCACACCGGAGGAGATCCGGGAAACGCTCTTTGGCGCAGGTACTAAAACCGAAGCGCTGATCGCGGAGTGTGAAGGCAAAATCGCCGGCTATGCCGTGTTCTTCACCAGCTATTCAACCTGGCTTGGCCGCAACGGGATTTATATGGAAGATCTGTATGTTTCCCCAGCTTATCGCGGCCTGGGGGCGGGAAAAGCACTGCTGAAACATATCGCCCAGCTCGCCGTACAACGGCAGTGCGGTCGCCTTGAATGGAGCGTGCTGGACTGGAACCAGCCCGCCATCGATTTTTATCTGAGCATTGGCGCGCTGCCGCAGTCCGAATGGGTGCGCTACCGTCTTGACGGAGAAGCGTTGCTCAAATTTGCCGAATAGCGGCACGTCATATCCGAGAAGATCCCGCCCCGCGGGATCGCGCTTTCCTGCGTCGATCCCGTCTCAACAGATTATGAATTTATGCTACCCTTCCATAAATTTCATAAACATAGTGCAGAACGCCATGACGACAGCCCCTTTTATCCGCCCTCAACTCACCCTGCCAAACGGCGCTGACAAACTGCTGCTGCACTCCTGCTGCGCCCCCTGCTCCGGTGAAGTGATGGAGGCTATCCAGGCGTCGGGCATTGAGTACACCATTTTCTTCTATAACCCCAATATCCATCCGCAAAAGGAATACCTCATTCGTAAGGAGGAAAATATTCGCTTTGCGGAAAAGCACGGCGTGCCGTTTGTTGATGCCGATTACGACACCGATAACTGGTTTGAGCGCGCGAAAGGCATGGAATGGGAACCCGAGCGCGGCGTCCGCTGCACCATGTGCTTCGATATGCGTTTCGAGCGTACGGCGCTCTATGCGGCAGAAAATGGATTCAGCGTCATCAGCAGCTCGCTGGGGATCTCCCGCTGGAAGAACATGCAGCAGATAAATGACTGCGGCCAGCGTGCGGCGGCGCGCTATCCGGGTATGGTGTACTGGGACTATAACTGGCGTAAACAGGGCGGCTCCTCGCGCATGATTGAGATCAGCAAGCGAGAACAGTTTTACCAGCAGGAATACTGCGGCTGCGTTTATTCGCTCAGGGACAGTAACCTGCACCGTAAGTCACAGGGCCGCCCGCTGATCCGCATTGGGAAACTGTTTTACGGTCAGGATGACAATGAGAAATAACGGGTTCCGGGTATAGAGATATATCCGAAAACCGCCCTTTCAGGTGCCGAATTTAGCCTTTCGCCTGCCGTATCCACAAAGAGCGGCTATCCTTTAATTATCAACAAAAGGAGGCAAAAATGTCTGATTTCGGTACTGATAAAAACACCCAGTTTGCTGAAGACAAAGCAAAAAATAAATTTGATGAACTTGCAGGTTCAGCGCAGCAGCAGTTTGGTGAATTCGTTGATTCACCAAAACATCAGGTTAAAGGTGCTGCTAAAAAATATGCCGCTCAGGCCAGCGATGCCGTTTCCGATGTCACTGAAGCCGTCAGAAACAATCCCCTTACCGGCCTCGTTGCCGCGGGTGCAATCGGTATTGTTCTCGGCTTGTTGCTGGGCCGGAAATAACCCAGGGCCCTTCGGGGCTTTATTTTTTACTAGCTAAACAACCTGACCATGCGGTCTAACTCCTCCTCTTTCACGGCGCGTGATAAATAATATCCCTGAAAGTTCTTGATGCCCAGCTCGACTAATTTCTCAAACTTTTCTTCACTATCAACCCCCTCTGCAATACAGTCCGTTCCGGTCATGTCGCTGTAAACCTGTATCGCTTTAATCAAATTATAGTCATTGTCGTTTGCCACAAAATGCTCAACGATGTCCCGATCCAGCTTAAGCCCATCGAAATGCACCTGGCGCACCGGGAACATGGTTTGATGGTTAGAGAAGCAGTCATCCAGGAACAATCGACACCCCGTATTGCGTAAATGCCGCATGGTTTCAGGGATCCTTTTGTCCTTCGTCACGTCAATATCTTCTGCAAATTCAAAAACCAGCTTTTCGGCCCACTGCGGTTTGAGCAGCATGCCGATGGCTTTCCGTGCCATATCAGGCAAAGCATTCCCGGACGCCAGACGAGGCGGAATATTCACTGAAAAATAGTATTTCCCGTTATACTTATTAATACCTGAAACGGCGGCATGGATGACCAACGCCGTAATTTTCAGCCAGATTTCATGATTGGAAACATCCGTTAAAAAACTGGCAGGCTTGACAATTTTACCGTTTTTATTCCAGCGAATCAGGATTTCAAACCCAACCCCTTTTTTATCTCGATCGGTAATAATCTGATATGCCGGAAATATTTCCCGATTACGTAACGCATTAAAAATTTCGGCTTCTTTTTCCGTGAACCCCACTTTTTGACGCGGGTGTTTATCAGGTTTATCTGCTTTAAAATTGTGCGGATCGTGTAACCAGCGCTTAATTAAACGTAATTTAAGCACTCCTTCCTTTCGGTGGGTATAAACCGTTTTATTCGACAACCCCATTCTATCGCACATTTCCTTTACGGACATACCACGATAGAAATTTAATAAAACGTCAATCTCTCTTCTTGTTAACCACTTTAGATTTTCTTCCGAGCCAATATCCATGTAGCGTTCGCGTAATACACGGGAACGATCCTTAAAGCTTTTGTAATGGGTATTAAAACAGCCTACTACATCCGAAACACTGGCAACGCGAATCAATGATAATTGATAACTGTTATTTAAAAGACTGCCCAGCGTGCGGTACAGCCAGCCTTCAGGAATATCACCATACAGGGTGACATGCCGAATAACGGGGAGTGCATTGAGTACCGAGGCCAGTCGCTTCAGGCTTTCCAGGAGATTGACGACACCTTTCCCGAGGAACACCACGATATGGGCATCCTGATTTTTAAGGATATTTTCAACATCCTGTTGGGATGCCTCATCTCCGTTAAAGTGAATTTGGGAAGCGTGGATCCCGTACTTATTGAGGATCGAACAATACCCCTGAAATGTGAAGCCGCAGGCTGAGATGACAAATTTATGTTCATCGCAAACCCCATTTTTGAGAGACATTTTTTGGGTCATAACCTGCTCCTGGGCACCAAAGCGCCATTTCTGTTTGAGTATGCGTAAAATCTATTGCATCTGTTGCGTAGTATAATTTTACAGTAGCACCCAGGGTTAAGAAACTGTTATCAGTCTAATTCACCGGAACATCTTTGCGTTAATCACAAACGTTTAACTATACTTTTCTTTTCAAATAACCACGGCAAATGTTTTATTCTCAGGGTATAATGAAAATTCCGAAAAAGAAGACTGGACACTTCATCTATCGGCTCATTCAAATACGAGAAAAATGCTATGGATAATCATATCTCATCCAGGGCCTTGCTACATCGAAGGGATGTCATAAAGAGCAATCCACGATTCGGTGAGGCAATATTAGAGCACTACACAATTAATGACACCATCTACAAAAAACAACCTTTGTTCTACAAGACAATGCTACAGGAATCACGGTTCAACATTATCCTCTCAATGTGTTGTTTTATTTTTGGCAATCAGGCCGAGTCAGTTTCTGAAATTAAAGAGTTATGTTCTCGCTATAAGATAGCCAGCCCCAACAGCGTTATTGCGATCATTACGATACTCAGAACCACCGGGCGCATCAGGACCTGGCGCTGTACAGAAGACAGACGAAAGACGAGAATCGCGCCAACCGAAAAAGGCCTGAATGAACTAAAGCGTTATATGTCCGGCGCTTTTTTGCCCGTCAGCATTCTTTATCCGACATTTAATATTAAGGAAGGTGCGAATAAGTCCGAGATGTGAGATCATCGTGTTGTAACCTGAACCCAGAATGAGTAACCGGATGAGCCAGCAACTGACTTTTGCCGACAGTGAGTTTTCCAGTAAACGCCGCCAGA
>NZ_JBMKHT010000058.1:0-24509 GCF_049238165.1 Enterobacter cloacae complex sp. IR5422
AGGGCCAAAATCAGCCACGAAGAGACGATTTTGGGCTGAAAATTGGAAAATTGAGCCACAGGACGTCGATAAAGGACGGTTTGGGGCGTCATATCGGGAGCTGCGGACCACTTAATCGCAACTTCCTAAGAAAAAACTCAACGAATGGATACGTTACAAATCCCCGGGGTTCTTTATATCTGTCAGTATTTAGACACATTTATCTTAAGGATTTACTCAAGCGCATACCTCACAGGAACATACCGCCTGATACTTCAATACGTTGCGCATTCATCCAGCCCAGTTTGTCGCTGAGCAGTGCCGCAATGGCATCGCCGATATCGTCAGGCAGCCCCACCCGCCCCAGCGCCGTCTGGGACGCCAGCATCTGGTTGAGCTCCGCGTTGTCGCGCACGTGTCCGCCGCCAAAGTCGGTTTCTATCGCACCAGGCGCAATGATATTGACGGAGATGCCGCGCGCGCCCAGCTCTTTCGCCTGATAACGCGTCAACACTTCCATTGCTCCTTTCATCGCCGCGTAGGTCGCCGACCCCGGCTGGGTAAAACGGGCCAGCCCGCTGGAGACGTTGAGGATCCGTCCGCCGTCGCTAAGCAGCGGCAGCAGGCGCTGCGTCAGGAAGAAAGGTCCTTTGAAATGAATGTTCAGCGCCTCGTCAAACTGGGCTTCCGTCGTGTCGGTATAAGGCGCATATAAACCCGTCCCGGCATTGTTCAATAAATAGTCAAACGTTTCACGCTGCCAGACGCTCTTAAGGGTTTCCTGAAGCTGTTGGGCAAAATGCTCAAAGCTCGTGATATCCCCGACGTTGAGCTGCAATGCCGCCGCGTTGACGCCTGTTTCCTGAATTTCATGCACAACGTCCAGCGCTTCCTGCTGGCTGCGGTTGTAGGTCAGCACAATTCCCGTGCCGTCTGCCGCCAGCTTTAAGGCAGCGTTTTTACCCAAACCACGGCTACCACCCGTCACTAATGCGATACGTTCAGTCATCATAAACCTCGTTTTGGCTGTTATGGAGATTGAGTAAGAGCTTATTAGGTGATAGAAAATCAATAAAGATGAGTTAAAACGCTTCACTGTTTCAGCACAAACAACAATGAGCTACATCTATGGATAAAATTCACGCAATGCAGCTGTTTGTTCGCGTCGCGGAACTGGAGAGTTTTTCCCGCGCGGCAGAAACATTAACGTTGCCGAAAGGCAGCGTGTCACGGCAGATTCAGGCCCTCGAAAACCGGCTTGGCACCCAGCTATTGCACCGCACCACCCGCCGCGTCAGCCTGACGCAGGACGGTATGGTCTATTACGAACGGGCAAAAGATCTGCTGGCAAACCTCGATGAGCTGGACGGTATGTTTCTGCACGATCCCTCCAGCATCAGCGGACGGCTCCGCGTGGATATGCCCGTCGCCGTAGCTCGAAATTTAGTCATCCCCAAACTGCCTGCTTTTCTGCAGCATTATCCGGGCATCGAGCTGGAGCTCAGCAGCAGCGATCGTCTGGTGGATGTGATCCGCGAAGGGTTTGACTGCGTGGTACGCGTCGGCACGCTGAAAGATTCAGGGCTTATTGCCCGACCGTTGGGCAAGCTGTCGGTGATTAACTGCGCCAGCCCGGATTATCTGGCGCGTTTTGGCTACCCGGAAACGCTGGACGATTTAGGCTCGCACGCCGTCATTCACTACACCGCTACGCTGGGAACTCGCCCACAGGGCTTTGAGTTTTAGAACGGCAGTACGACGCAGTGGATAAAAACGGGAGGGGTGTTAACTGTTAACAGCACCGAAACTTACCAGGCTGCCTGCCTCGCCGGGCTGGGCATCATTCAGGTTCCGCGGGTTGGGGTGCGAGATTTACTGCGCGCGAAGAAACTGATTGAAATTCTCCCGCAATACCGGGCCGAACCAATGCCTGTCTCCCTGATTTATCCCCACCGGCGCAACCTCTCCCGCCGGGTACATCTGTTCATGGAGTGGCTGACCGAACTCACAAAAGCTTACGTGGACTAGTCGCAAGCTATAATTCAGTAACATCCAGCCAAACGAAAAGGAAAAGACGCGTGACGCCGGAAAATAACCCGCAACGACCCACCCAACATTTAGAGTATGAACCCATCAAGAAGATGGAGACCGAGCCGGAAGAGAGCAGGTCTCCAGGTACCGCCAGCAAAGCGCTGGGGACCGTCACCGGCATTATCGCCAGAATTCAGCAGTTTCCCATGATTGCGCATCTGATACGTGCGACCGAACGCTTTAATGACCGCATGGGAAACCAGTTTGGTGCCGCCATCACCTATTTTTCGTTCCTGTCGATGATCCCGATCCTGATGGTGTCGTTTGCGGCGGCCGGTTTTGTGCTCGCGTCGCACCCGACGCTGTTGCAGGATATCTTTAACAAAATCCTGAATAACGTCAGTGATCCAACCCTTGCCAGCACGCTCAAAAGCACCATCAATACCGCCGTCCAGCAGCGCACCACCGTCGGTATCGTCGGTTTGCTGATTGCCCTTTACTCCGGCGTTAACTGGATGGGCAACCTGCGCGAGGCCATTCGCGCCCAGTCGCGCGATGTCTGGGAGCGTAAGCCGCAGGATCAGGAGAAGATTTGGGTGAAGTATCTCCGCGACTTTGTTTCGCTGATTGGCCTGCTCGTCGCGCTCATCGTGACGCTGTCCATTACCTCCGTGGCGGGCTCGGCGCAGCAGATGATCATCTCCGCGCTCTACCTTGATTACATCGAATGGCTGAAGCCCGCCTGGCGCAGCATTGGGCTGGCCATTTCCATCTTCGCCAACTACCTGCTGTTCTTCTGGATCTTCTGGCGCTTGCCGCGCCATCGCCCGCGCAAGAAGGCGCTGATCAGAGGGACACTGATCGCGGCAATAGGCTTTGAGGTGATCAAAATCGTGATGACCTACACCCTGCCGTCGCTGGTGAAATCCCCTTCCGGCGCGGCGTTCGGCTCGGTGCTGGGGTTAATGGCGTTCTTCTACTTCTTTGCACGTTTAACCCTGTTCTGCGCCGCGTGGATCGCCACTGCCGAGTACAAAGACGACCCGCGAATGCCGGGCAAAACGCACCGTTAACCCCTCTCCCGGGCTGAAATTTCAGCCCGATTCATCATTTCAGCATATAAATCCAGTCCGTAACTTTTATTTAACCGAAAACCAGTTTTATTGCCTGATATTTAAAATCTGTGAAGCATTTCATAGACGTGTTTTGGCTGGCCTGAAAATTATCCGCTTTTTGTTGCTTTTATCACCAGGTCGCGGCTTTGTTACAGATTGAAATGTCGCTTTTGCTGTGCGTAATATGGCCTTTCGTTCGACAAAAATAAGAAAATATTATGCAAGCAACCGCCACCACACTCGACTCAGAAACGGAAAACGTTCCGGTAAATTCGCGAAATAAAGTTGTCGTCGCCTCGCTGATTGGCACCGCCATCGAGTTCTTCGACTTTTACATTTACGCCACCGCGGCGGTCATCGTCTTCCCGCACATTTTCTTCCCGCAGGGCGATCCGACGGCGGCCACGCTGCAGTCCCTGGCGACCTTTGCTATCGCGTTTGTTGCGCGTCCGATTGGCTCCGCGCTGTTTGGACACTTTGGCGATCGCATCGGACGCAAAGTGACGCTGGTGGCCTCGCTGCTGACGATGGGGATCTCCACCGTGGCCATCGGCCTGCTGCCGACGTATGAGACCATCGGCATTCTGGCGCCGGTCCTGCTGGCGCTGGCGCGTTTTGGTCAGGGTCTGGGACTGGGTGGTGAATGGGGTGGCGCGGCGCTGCTGGCCACCGAGAACGCCCCGGCGCGCAAGCGCGCGCTGTATGGTTCTTTCCCGCAGCTTGGCGCACCGATTGGCTTCTTCTTCGCCAACGGGACGTTCCTGCTGCTCTCCTGGCTGCTGACGGATGAACAGTTCATGAGCTGGGGCTGGCGTATCCCGTTTGTCTTCTCAGCCGTGCTGGTGCTGATTGGCCTGTACGTGCGAGTTTCTCTGCATGAGACCCCTGTTTTCGCAAAAGTGGCCGCGGCGAACAAGCAGGTGAAAGTGCCGCTGGGCACGCTGCTGACCAAGCACGTCCGTGTGACCATACTGGGCACGTTTATCATGCTGGCCACCTACACGCTGTTCTACATCATGACCGTTTACTCCATGACCTTCAGTACCGCCGCCGCGCCGGTTGGGCTGGGTCTGCCGCGTAACGAAGTGCTGTGGATGCTGATGATGGCGGTGATCGGGTTTGGCGTGATGGTTCCGATTGCGGGCCTGCTCGCGGATAAGTTCGGTCGTCGCGCAAGCATGATCACCATCACCACGCTGATCGTTCTGTTTGCTCTGTTCGTCTTCCCGCCGCTGCTGGGTTCAGGCAGCCCGGCGCTGGTGATGGCCTACCTGCTGATTGGCCTGAGCCTGATGGGGTTGACCTTCGGCCCGATGGGCGCGCTGCTGCCGGAGCTGTTCCCGACGGAAGTGCGTTATACCGGCGCGTCGTTCTCCTACAACGTCTCGTCTATTCTGGGCGCCTCCGTTGCGCCGTATATCGCCACCTGGCTGCAGGCAAACTACGGCCTGTTCTATGTGGGCGTTTATCTGGCGGCCATGGCGGCACTGACGCTGATTGCACTGCTGCTGACGCACGAGACGAAACACCAGGCTCTGTAAGCTAATGCCGGGTGGCGGCTACGCCTTACCCGGCCTACGATTCAAATGTAGGCCGGGTAAGCGCAGCGCCACCCGGCAAAAACAGGCCGCACCTTACTTCTTCATCTGTGACAAAATGGTCCGGCACTGATTCGCCTCGCCTTCTGACGGCGAAATCAACGCCAGCAGCGCTGCGGCGGGGGTAACCAGCGTCGCGAGGGCTGCGGCCACCGCGCCACGCGCAATCAGCGGTCCGGGCTTCACGCCCGCCTGCGGATTTTTGAAGGTTCCGCGCACGTAAAGCGGCG
Organism: Enterobacter cloacae complex sp. IR5422; assembly: GCF_049238165.1. Classification (NCBI taxonomy): domain Bacteria; kingdom Pseudomonadati; phylum Pseudomonadota; class Gammaproteobacteria; order Enterobacterales; family Enterobacteriaceae; genus Enterobacter; species Enterobacter cloacae complex sp. IR5422. The sequence continues at coordinate 4,954 of NZ_JBMKHT010000058.1, forward strand.
AGCGCAGGGTGATGATTCGGACACCCTTACTTTCCGGGTCAATCGTCAAATCAAGCTGCTCCGAGGCCATGCTGGCGGTACCGGTCACGTTAATCACCGCATTTTCCGTGTCGAAGGCAAAAATCTGCGGACGTGCCACGCCGTTAACCAGATCCAGATTGGCCGCCGCGCAGTTCACCCGCACCTCATCATCACCGAAGATTTGCCCGATGATATAGTTCCCGACGTTCAGGCCCAGGATTTCCATCAGGTTGCGGCTCACCAGCCCGTCGTTCATCAGCAGCTTCAGGTTGCCATTACCGCTGCCCAGCAGCGCCGCCACGGAGTTCCCCACGCCGCGAATGTCGGCATCGCCGTTCATTTCACCGAGGGTTTTCTGCATCAGCTCCACGTTGGGCATCAGTTCTTTCAGCTTGAGCCTGCGGGCCTGAATTTCGGCTCGCCCCTGCATTGGCTTTTTATCGCCTTCGAGGTGAATGTTGGAGGAAATCGTCCCGCCCGCCATGCCAAACTTCAGCGGCTGCAGGCGCAGATCGGCGTTTTTGAGGATGATATGCGTCGACAGATCGCTCAACGGCAACGTGCTGCCATGCTCAATCTTACGCCCTTTGAAGCGCACATCCGCATCCATCACGTTCCACTTATCGGTTTCAAAGCGATCGTAAGGCAGCACTTTTCCCGCAGGTTGAATGTCCTTTTTCACCTCTTTTGACTTCGTACCTTTACCGGAATCCACGCCGATCAGCGGGCCGAGATCGGCCAGACGCAGCTGGCGGGACTCAACGTCCCCTTCAAGCTTCGGTCTCGGTTTTCCGGTGGTGTAGGTCAGCGAGCCGTGGATATCGCTGTCGCCGATGCGGCCGTTAAAATCACGGTAGTCAAAAACCGACGATTTTTCGCTGTCGATTTTGGCGACCAGATGCCCGTCCGTTTCGAACGGCGGGGTATCCGGCAGCAGCACGCCGGTCAGCTCATACAGCTCGCCCAGCGAATCACCGGCAAATTTAAGCTGAAGATCGACGCCGCCCATGTTCATCGGGTCGTTAACCGTTCCCACGAACGCCACGCGGGTGTTACCGGAGCGGAAGTCCGCCTGCACCGGGAACGGCGTGCCTTCGCTCCGGAGCGCCAGCATGCCGCCTATTTTCCCTTTACCGGTGAGCGGCTGGTCGTTGTAGCGTCCTTTTGCCGTCAGGCCGAAGACATAGTCGCCCACGCTTGCCGTGTCACCTTTGGCTTTCGTCCCCGTGACCTCGCTAAACGGCAGCGGCTTACCCAGCGGATCGACCAGGATCTCCACGTCGGCCTTGCTGACCTTATCGTCGATGGCGATCCGCCCGCGATCGAAGAGAATATTGTCGAGACGGAATGACCAGGAGGAAGGCTGGGCATTCGGATCCTTTTCGCCATCGCTGGCAAGGTTGAACGTCCAGTTGTTGTTTTTTTCAGAGAGGCGGATCAGGCGCGCGTCGGGCTGCTGAAGTTTGATCCACGGCAGATAGACCGTTTTGGTCAGCAACGCGAGCGGGGCCAGCGTGGCCTCAACGCGCGGCAGGTGGATCATGGTGACGTCCGGGATATCCGGCGGGTTACCGAGAATGATGTCGTCGGCGTGGACGTGCGGCCAGGGGATCCAGCTTCGCCAGCCGGGCTCCTCTTTCTGACGCTCCCACACGACCCCTAAATCACCGCGTATGGCGAAGGGGCGGTTTAGTTCGGTTGAGACTTTCTGGTTGATGGTCGGCTTAAGACGGTTCCAGTCAAACGTCGCGATAATGATGGCGACGACCACGATCAACAACAAGAAAATCCCTGCTGTCCAGGAGATTACCCTGGTTGTTCTTGTCATTTTTATCCCCTTTCCTGATGACCTGTCCTGTAAAACTATAGTCCAGACAAAGGGAAGCGGGCTTATCAGAGGGTTGTTATCACGCTATCGAGGCGATCCATGGGTACCGGTCGGGAGAGGAAATAGCCTTGCGCCGCCGCGGCAGGCGAGCTTTGCACATCACGCCACTCTTCCAGCGTTTCCACACCTTCAACAATCACGCCCTGGCAATAGCGGTTCATCAGCTGTAATAACAGCGTAAACAGGTTCCGCCCTTCCGGGGTCTGACGCAGCATAATGAACAGATCGCGGGCCACTTTAATGTAGTCATAACGTACTTCACTCAGAGCCGAAAAGTTCGCCATGCCGGTGCCAAAGTCATCCAGCCACAGCGGGCCGTATTCGCATATGGAGGCAAACGAGGAGTCCTGCGGCAGGCGGACATGCTCCACCAGCTCAAAGCGCACCCACGGCAGGGTGGCGATCAGCGCCTGCAATTTCGCGTTCTGACGCAGCGCCAGCAGAGTGGGGCCATCGACATTCACTGAAGCGAGGATATCGTGCTGTTCGAAAAAGGGCTGCTTCGTTGCCAGCATACGGAGCTGCTCTTCCAGCACGTCAAGACGCTGGCGAACGGCCACTTCGGCAAAATAGCGATCCGGTGCGATACGCTGGGAAGGGTTTGAGGGATGCGTCACGACGGTCAAAATTTCAATGGCCATCAGTCGACCGTCTGTTCGGTATATCGGCTGATAGGTATACGCACGCTCACATTGCAGCCAGTAGCGATGCTCCTGCAAGTTCTCAATACTTGCCTCAGGCGTGGTGCTCAGCCGCTGGATAACCTGCTCTGACTTCATTTCAGATGTCCTGTTGTTGGGATGGCCTTTCTGGACTCGTCACAGGATTATCGGCGCGACAATTGAGAACTTTATGTTCAATTCACCGGGAAAATGAAATTAAGATGACAGAAATGCGCAGGAACACGCGCTGGCTCAAATAAAATAATGGAACGTTGTTTTAATATAGTTGACCTGTTAATTCACTCAGCGCACACTGCTGATCATTCTTCTGTTCAGGTTCACGATTATGTCTAAAAAAATTGCCGTGATTGGCGAATGCATGATTGAGCTGTCACAAAAAGGCGCGGAAGTGAGCCGCGGATTTGGTGGCGATACGTTAAACACCTCCGTTTATATTGCCCGCCAGGTTGCGCCTGAGGCGCTCACCGTGAACTACGTTACCGCTCTGGGGACGGACAGCTTCAGCCAGCAGATGCTTGAGGCCTGGCAAAGTGAACATATTGATACCTCGCTGATCCAGCGTATGGAAAACCGCCTGCCGGGTTTGTATTACATTGAGACCGACGACACCGGCGAACGCACGTTTTATTACTGGCGTAACGAAGCCGCGGCCAAATTCTGGCTGGAGAGCGAGGATGCCGCGGCCATCTGCGAAGCGCTGTCGACCTTCGACTATCTCTATCTGAGCGGGATCAGCCTGGCGATCCTGAGCCCCACCAGCCGTGAAAAGCTGCTCTCGCTGCTGCGCGAATGCCGTGCCAACGGCGGCAAGGTCATTTTCGATAACAACTACCGCCCGCGCCTGTGGGCCAGCCGTGAAGAGACGCAGCAGGTCTATCAGCAGATGCTGCAATGCACCGACATCGCCTTCCTGACGCTCGACGATGAAGACGCCCTCTGGGGGGCGAAACCGGTAGAGGACGTGATTGCACGCACGCAAGCGGCTGGCGTGAGCGAAGTGGTGATTAAGCGCGGTGCGGAGTCGTGCCTGGTCGCGATTACGGGTGAAGCGGTGGTTGAGGTTCCGGCGGTGAAGCTTGCCAAAGAGAAAGTGATTGATACCACGGCGGCGGGTGATTCATTCAGCGCGGGCTATCTGGCAGTACGCCTGACGGGCGGAACGCCGGAAGCGGCGGCACAGCGTGGACATCTGACGGCCAGCACGGTGATTCAGTATCGCGGGGCGATTATTCCGCGTGAGGCGATGCCTGTTTAAGTAGGGTGCGGGCTGATGCCCGCACCCTAACCCTCTCCCACAGGGAGAGGGAATGTCTACGTCTTACTGCCCTTGCGGGATATCCGTCGCGTCCGGGTGTAAATCATCAGCCGTCGCGGCCTGCGTCGGCTGCGGCGCGGTCGCCATGATGGAATCCCAGGTCTTCTGAAGTTCCTTCATGTCATATTCCGGTTCGCCCTTCGGCTGCAGAAGGATCAACGCCATCTCCTGCGACAGCTGCTGACGGAGATCCTGGTTGAGCATTTCGACGGTCAGACCGTTCAGGAAATCCTGACGAAGCTTCTGGTACTGTTCCGGCGCAATATCCACCACCTGATTCTGCAGGGAACGAATACGCTGGCTGATCAGAATATCGGTATCGGCGCGCGCGTAGGTCGCAAACAGCTTCTGCAGCTCGAGTTTTTTCTGTGCCACAAGCGCGTTGAATTCCTCTTCGGAAAGCCCCTCTTTACGCACTTTTGCCAACTCTTTCGCGACGACACCCAGATTGGCATTCAGCTTATCGCCCGGTGATTCAACGTTAATGGCGCATTGCGCACGCTGGAACAGCACGCGGCAGTCAAAGCCAAGACCGATATTCTTCACGTTATTCTTACTGAGCGTCTGCTGAACGTGCCAGAACAGCGCTTCACGCGCCAGGTCGGCACGCCAGTATCGCAACAGCGCCGCGGACTCACGGATGGGCTGCCAGGCGTTATCCCACATCACGGAGAGTCGGTCCTGACGCACGGTGTCCGTCATAATGCTGACAGGCTCTGCACGCAGCGGGGAGAGTGTCGGAACAGGGGCAGGCGATTCACGCTTGCCTTTCAGATCGCCAAACGCTTTGTTGATCTGCTCCACCACCGCGCGGCTGTCCACGTTACCCACCACGATCAGCGTCATCGCGTCCGGGGTGTACCACTTCTGGTAGAACGATTTCACCTGTTCGGCGTCCACCGGCTGTTTTAGCGGCTCGGCAGGGTCATGTCCCAGCAACGTCGAGCCTTTCAGGCGGTAACGCCACCAGCCCTCTTTGGTATCACCAGGCCAGGTCGCCACCATGTCGCTGTTGCTCAACGCATAGTTGACGGTGTCCGGCGTAATTGCCAGATTGCCGGAGGCATCGGAGAGATACGTCAGGGCTTCTTTAAGCAGATCGTTGCGGTTATTAGGCAGGCTCAGGTTAAACATGGTGTAGTCATACGAGACCACAGCCGGAGGAAGCGGGCGTTTCGGATCGATGGCCTGTTGCCAGAGCGAACGCACCTGAACCGCTTGCAGGCTGCCGCTCTGCGTGAGCGCCAGCCGGGGAATAAAGTGGCTGAAACCGGTTTGCTGGGTGCTTTCCGTGAGGGAACCGGTATTAACAGACAGACGGATTTCAATACGGTCACTGGGACGTTGCGGCGTGGCTAACACCTGCCACTGAAAACCGTTCGCTAGTGTCCCTTGTTGCCAGGCCGGGTCTGGCTGGAGCGCATCTGCCTGCACATAACTGGCTGCTGCCATCATCAGCAAACCGCCGGTTAAGAGTCGAATTTTTGTGCCCTGCATGTGAACCCCTGATCAACATTCCTGGTTAAAAAAGAGTGCCTCGCGACGCGCTTCACTCTTAAAGATGACGATGAAAACACGTCGATTAGACCGCGCGTTCGGCAAAACGTCACGGTCCGAAGTGAAATATACCCAAAAAAAATCTTGTCGAATTATGACAGGTATGAACAGTTATTATGCGCAGGAGCCCGCATCCCCACAAGGGAATACGGGCATTTGTGACAAGATTAAGAGGATAAGCCAGGATTTTTGCTGTCAGTTGAACGATTATTCAGAGTATCGTCGAGCTTTTTGTGATCCAGCTCTTTCACCCATTTCGCGACCACTACCGTTGCCACGCCGTTACCCACCAGGTTGGTTAACGCACGCGCCTCTGACATAAAGCGGTCAATACCCAGAATCAAGGCCAGGCCCGCCACTGGCAGGTGCCCCACTGCAGAGATAGTGGCAGCCAGCACGATAAAGCCGCTGCCCGTTACGCCCGCCGCGCCTTTAGAGGAGAGCAGGAGCACCACCAGCAGGGTGATCTGATGGAAAATATCCATATGGCTGTTGGTCGCCTGTGCGATAAACACCGCCGCCATCGTCAGGTATATCGAGGTGCCGTCCAGGTTGAAGGAGTAGCCCGTCGGGATCACCAGCCCCACCACCGATTTACGACACCCGAGTTTCTCCATCTTATCGAGCATGCGCGGCAGCGCCGATTCTGACGAGGAGGTTCCCAGAACAATCAGCAGCTCTTCGCGGATGTAACGGATAAATTTGAAGATGCTGAAACCGGTCGCGCGGGCGATGGAGCCCAGCACCACCACCACGAAAAGAATACAGGTGATATAGAAACAGATAATCAGCTGACCCAACTGGACCAGCGTACCGACGCCATACTTACCGATGGTGAAGGCCATCGCACCGAAGGCACCGATAGGCGCCAGGCGCATGATCATATTGATGATGCCGAAGATGACCTGCGAGAAGCTTTCGATCACGTTAAAGATCAGCTGGCCTTTGCTGCCCAGACGGTGCAGGGCGAAGCCAAACATCACGGCGAACAGCAGCACCTGGAGGATGTTTCCGCTGGCGAACGCGCCAATGACGCTGCCAGGAATGACGTCCAGCAGGAAGGCCACCACGCCCTGATCCTTCGCCTGCTCGGCATAGACCGCAACCGCTTTGGCATCCAGCGTCGAGGGATCGACGTTCATCCCCGCACCTGGCTGCACCACGTTAACGATGACCAGACCAATAATCAGCGCAAGGGTACTGACCACTTCAAAATAGAGAAGCGCCACTGCACCGGTACGGCCAACCGCCTTCATGCTTTCCATGCCAGCGATGCCCGTGACGACCGTACAGAAGATCACCGGCGCGATGACCATTTTAATGAGCTTAACGAACGCGTCGCCAAGCGGTTTCATTTGCGCGCCCAGTTCAGGGTAATAGTGACCCAGCAGAATACCGATGGCGATGGCTGTCAGGACCTGGAAATAAAGACTTTTGAAGAGTGAGGTTTTCATAGGGTGTCCTTGGGAAGAAAAACCACAGGCTTTGTAAGGTTATGGTTAACCTGCGGCTTTAAAATAACACCCGCATAACAGGACAGAAATAAACTCAGTTCAAATTTGAAACACAAATGTTAAGAAATTTGAGCTGGCTCGCACAAGCCAGCAACAAAATTACACTTTTGCGTTATTGTCAGCACCAGAAAGGTATCGTTCTTCAAAGACATCCGAAGGCACTGCGGGGGCAAACAGGAAACCCTGCCCGCTCTCAACGCCCGCCTCTGCCAGCCAGGCGCGTTGCGCGTCGGTTTCAATTCCCTCGGCAATAAGGTGCAGGTTGAGGCTGCGCGCCATCTGGATAATCGCCTGCACCATGCTGCTGTCGTCCGGCAGACCGTCGACAAACGCTTTGTCAATTTTCAGCACATCCACCGGAAGCGTCTTCATGTGCTGAAGCTGGCGCAGCCCGGCGTAGCCCATGCCAAAATCGTCCAGGGCAATGCGAATGCCGGCATTACGCAGCGGCTTAAGAATCGCGACCGCCTCATTGGGGTCGTCAATGCGTCGACTCTCCGTCACTTCCAGGGTCAAGGTATCCGGTTTGATGCGATAACGATGGATCAGCTCCAGCATCTCAGAAACCATGGTCGGGTGCATAAGCTGCATGGCAGACAAATTGACCGACAGCGGCAGCGTTACGCCGCGCTCCTGCCAGGCGGCAAGCTGACGACAGGACTCTTCGAGCACCCAGTAGCCGACGGTGACCATCAGGCCGCAGGACTCGATGCGCTCAATCAGCCCTTCCGGCAGCTCCCATGTGCCATCCGGCTGCTGCAGACGCAGCAGGGCCTCGGCGCTTTTTACCTCTCCCGTCCGCAGATCCACCTGCGGCTGCAGCCAGAGGGCAAACTGGCGGTTATCCAGCGCGGTCAGGATGTCACTCTCTTCCGTCAGGCGCTGCTGCGCCTTTTCCATCTGCGCCGGGTCGAAGAACTGGATTTGGTTTTTCCCTTTGCGCCGGGCGGTAAAGGCCGCCGAGAAGGCGCGGCGATAAAGCTGTTCCGCGGTCAGGTCGCCATAGAACATGGCAATCCCGATACTGGCGCTCGGGCGAAGCTGGATACCCTGAATCGGCAGCCGCTCATTAATGACAGTGAGTACTTGCTGACCTAACGTGATCGCATGCCAAGGTTCTTTTACGCCGTTGGCAATCACCACCAGGTCGTAACCGCTGACCTGGGTCAGCACCATGCGCGGGGCAAGGACAGATTTGATCTTTTCCACCAGGGTGAGCAGCAGCATCTCTCGCTGGCTCTCCTGAAGCACGCCAGCCGTGTCCTGCAGGGTTTCACAGGCAATGACCATCAGCGCGGTGGTTTGCTGGCGCTCAACGGTTTGCTCCAGCATCGCCATCAGGAACGCTTTATTGGGAAGCTCCGATACCGGAAAACGGGTGGCGCTACTGTTCATCTCATCCTGCTGACGCTGGATGCGCTGCTGGTTGAGGTTGTAGCTGCGCACCAGCATGCCGATCTCATCGTCATGATGCAGACGCGGCAGCTCAAGCTGGTGTCCCATCTGATCCTGCGGCGCAAGCGTGTTCAGCTCGCGGGCGATACGGCGCAGGGGATGGACAATCAGCCGGTTAATGCACCAGGTCAGCGCCACGCTGAGAATAAGCGTCATAAGTAAGCAAGTGGTCACTAACGTAACCACCCAACTCATGACGAATTTATACATGCGGTAGGAGTCTGCCTGTAACACCAGGTAGGCCAGAGGCTGTGGATTCGCAGGGCGCTCAAGCGAATAAACGGGTAGCGAAATTTGCACCGGCAGCTCAAACAGGCGCATCACCATCATCGGGACGGGACGCTCCGGGATAAAGCTCATCCGCAGCGCCTGAAACTGATTGGGTAGCACGACGTCCGCCCGGCTCACAACACCGGCCGGCTGAATACGTTTCAGAATGGTTTCCGCTTCGGGGATATCCCCTTTCAGGATGGAGGCAGACAGCGGGCCGCGTACCGAGCGGGCGATACTTTCTAATTGCGAAGCCGTGTTATAGCGATTCTGCTGTACGGAATGAAACAGCAAAATTACGCAGAAGAGCAGGACAAACAGCATGGTGACGGCAGAGACCATCGCCATCTGTTTGATTGTTAAGGAACGGCTGACACGCAAAATGACTCTCCACAAAACTCGAAGCGCAGGGCGCGCCAGGGTGTAAACCTGGCGCGCCTGAGTATACCCGATTGCTGCGCTGTTAAGAGAGACTTACAAATGGATTAAGGAAAATCCGATTACCAGTCCGCGTAAGGGATGAGCGGTTGCGGCGGTAAGTCCATATCGCCCTGCCAGCCTGCAGCAGAGTAGCGCACATAGATCAGCGCATGGCTTGGGGTATAGTCTTTCGCTTCCTGAATGTCCACGCCCATGCCAACAAACCAGTTGGACGTAACCCGGCGCTCAATAATGGCCCGCGCGGTATAACCCGTGCCTGAGGAGCTGCTGCCGGTTTCCATCGCGCCCCGATCGGTATAGCGGTCTGGCTCATCGGTCGGGATCAGATTCTGGATCGGGTAGCGCAGTTCGTCTTTGGTTTTGGAGTGAGACCAGGAGACCGAGCCCCCCAGCTCCCAGGACCAGTTTTCCGTGCGCTTACGCCAGGTCACCGGCAAGGCGAAGGAGACATACTCCTGCGGGCTGTAATAGCCGCCCTGACCCAGGGTATAACCGCTCAGGTCTTTGTCGTAGTGCCAGAGCATGTTGGAGACGCCGACCGTCAGGCGCTCATTGTTTTTATTAATGAGCTTGTAGTAGTAACCCGTCATCCAGCGGACGCGCCAGTTATCCTCCACATTTTTACCCGTCAGCGTTTCCGCGTTCAGGCTTGACCAGACGCCGTTCGCTTCCCCTTTGTCATAGCTGATGCTCACGCCGCCACCGGTCGCGCGTACGCCGCCCCAGGTGGTGCCGGTGTTGGTGTCTTTTTGCCCGCCGAAGGCCAGCAGAGAGCTGGAGATTGGCCGACGATGGGCGTTAACGGTATAGCCGATGGGCCCCAGATCGCTGCTGTAGCTGATGCCGCCCACCACGTCGACGACGTCAAAGCCCATCGGCGTGGTGCCAATATCCATCGCCCAGGTTTTATTCTGCCAGCCGACAGCGACGCTTGCGCCATTGTCTGACTGATGGGTGTTACCGCTACACGGCGTTTCGTAGCAGGTTCCCCATTTAGGGTCGTAAGTCCCGTTCCTGGTATCAAATGATCCGACGTCCATATTGACCAGATCGCTTCTGAAGAACATGCGCCCGTCAGAGAGAGGCGCATCCACCTGCAGCATGGTGGTATGCGCTTTCAGATCGGAATAGCCGCCCGTGCCGCTGGAGCCCCAGTAATCGTGCTGCAGCGTGACGTTAACATCCTGCTGGCGGTACAACTCACCGGCATCACTGCGCACGCCGCGCTTCAGCCAGTCGTCTTTTTCATCGTTACGCGTTAGACGGGTGAAACTGTCGTTATCAGCCGGACGCGTCGTGGTGATACCCGTCGATACCATCGCATCTTTATAGGTTTCCAGCGCCTGCTGAGGCTGCCCGTTCTGCGCCTGGAAACGCGCGGCATCACGCAGCACCAGCGCGTTTTCCATTGATCCGGGCTGCGATTTAGCCTGCGGAATGATTTTACTGAAGGTCTGTTCTGCCGCGGCGGAATCACCCAGCCCCGCCTGCGCCATCGCGATGCGGCGCTGCATATTGAGCGACAGCGGCTGGCCGTTCTGCGCGGCGGGCAGCTTCGCCAGCTCCGCGCGCGCGGCATCTTTGTTACCCTGGGCGCTGTAAATCTCGGTCAGGCCGAGGATCGCGTCTTCGTTCTGCGGCTCACGCTGCAGGACGGCGTTGTACGTCGTTTTCGCGGAGTTCAGATCGCCACGCTGCTGTGCCCAGTCCGCCAGCGTCAGGTCGATGCGGGTGGAGGTTGGCTGCTGGCGAAGAAGATTCTCCGCCTCCTGCTCTTTACCGCTGTCCCGCAGGCGGTTGGCGGTTTCCAGCACCTGATTGCTTTGCAGGCGGTCGGCAAGTTCCTGAATATTGCTGTTCCACTGGCTGCGCGGCAGCGTGTCCAGATGCGCCAGCGCGGCACGGTCCTGATCGTTTCCGGAAAGATAGAGCCCGCTGGCATAGACCTGATCCGGGTCGGACGGTTTCTGGCGGGCAAGCTGACGCATCAGGGTGTCCGCCTGGCTGCGCTGACCCGCGCTGTAGAGATCGCGCGACAGACGATAGGTTATCCACACGTCGCCAGGAGAGAGCGCCAGACGACGACGCTGGATTTCTGCTGCCTGGGCGTATTTCCCCTGATTTTCCAGCTGTTCGGCCTGGGCGGAGAGCTGCTCGTTGGTCAGACTACGCTCGATATCATCAATGCTCCGACGCTGGCTGGCGGAGAGCGACTGGATAAACTGCGAGGCTTTCTCCGGGGACTGCGCGCGGTAAATATTGGCCAGGCCGCGAACCGCGTTGCTGTTGCCGCTGTCCATTCGCAGCGCCTGACGGTAATAACGCTCCGCCGCGTCGTTATCTTTACGCGCCGCGGCGGCGTCGCCCAGCCCCAGCACCGCGTAGCTGTCGGTATTGTCGATGTTACGCGCCTGCTGATAGTAACGCTCTGCCTGCGCCGGGTTATTCGCCTTCAGCGCCGCATCGCCCTGCTGGATCAGCAGCCAGTAGCGGTTAACCTTCAGAAGACTATCCCACTTACCCCGATTATCGCTCTGGGGATCGAGGGCAATCGCCTTTTCAAATTGTGCCACCGCGCGGGCGCGGTCGCCCTTCTGGGAATACGCCTGCCCCAGGGCCCCTACCGCTTCACTGTCGGCATGGTTGGCGCTGACGGCTTTTTGCAGCTCGGCCACCGCCTTACTGCCCTGCCCGGCATCCACCGCCGCGAGCCCTTCCGCTTTCGCGCGGAACGCCGGATCGGCGAGCTGTTTTTGCTGCGCTTCAAGCTGGGCACGCGCCGCAGCGACGCTATCCCCGTCGCTGAATACGCTCAGATATTTTTGCAGCGCGCTGACGCTGGCGCTGCTGGCAGGCTGGTCTTTGATTTGGTCATACCACATATCAGACGCCTGGCTGCGGCCATTGGTGGATTTGGCCATCTCCTGCAGTACCGCAAAGCCTTCATCACGTCGTCCGCTCTGGAACAGAAGCTGGGCCAGCGTTGTCTGCAGCTGCGTATTCCCGGGGCTGCTGCTGTTAATTTTTTTCAGCTGGTTAATGGCCGCACCGCGGCGAGCGGGATCTTTCGCCACGACGTTCCAGTATTCCGTCGCCACGTCGCCACCCGGCGGGTTGCCGTCAAACAGCTTGTCATAGGCGGCAATCGCTTCCTGCGTGTGCCCCGTAGTGGCGAGCAGTCGCGCCTGCTGGAGCTGCTGTCGGCCATCCGGAGTAGAAAGCAGCATGGTGTTGCGTGAGGACTGGTAAGCGCTCGAACCCGGGGCGATCCCTTTCAGACGATCCAGCTCTTTTTGCGCGCCGGCGTTATCGCCCTGACGCAGCAGGTAGCGAAAGCGCGCGGCAATGACGTCAGGGTTGTTGGGGTCAATCAGCTCAAGGCGATAGAGCGACTGACGAACCAAATCCTCACGCTGTGTCGATTCGCCCAGCCTGACCTGCTCCAGCAGCTGTTTCTGCTGCGGAGAGTTGGCGGCCTGTGCCCACGGCATAAGCGCCAGGCCAAGCGATAAACTGAGTAGATTTACTGTGAACTTGCGCATTCCTGGCCCCAATCCGGTATTAATTCACCTTTTGCGGTGAAGCGAAAACGATGCTGATCCCATCCTTGCCCAAAAAGCGTCAGCACATAGCTGTAATAGGCATTGTTATCGGGAAAATGGTCTGCAACGCGCTGGCGTTGAACCGCCTGGACATCACGTTGTTGTAAAAACGGCAGCATAGCGGCAGAGAACCCGACCGGGCCGTCACCGGTACGTTTCCCCGTCGCCACATCCACTTTCTCCGGCGGCACACCCCGTTTTATGGTCTTTGCCGCCATCGGCTGGAAGCGCGTCAGGAGCCGGGCTTTCTGAGGATCTTTATCACTCATCATGCCCACCCAGAGATACACGCGGATGGCGTCGTAGCCGCCCACCAGCGCTTTCTCCTGCTGTAACCGCCAGCCTTTGTTTTTCTGATACTGCACCCAGTCCGGCGAAAAACCTTTCGGCGCACTCTCAAGCAGCAGGCGCAGGTTAGTTTCACGAAGCTGGGTCCACGGGGAACCAAAGCGCGTGAAATAAGCCGCTAGATGCGGAGGAAGATAGCTGGGGTTAAAACGCCAGGCGTTCTCATCGGCAAAACCGACTTTACCAGGAAGCAGCATTGCGCCGAGCCCCGGGACGTTGACCACTTCCTCGCTGACAATGCGTTTCAGCAGCGCCTTACCCGTGCGGGTATAGTCCCGATCTTTCCACAGCCGACCCGCTTCGAGCAGTGACCAGGCGATCCAGACATCGGCATCAGAGGCGGAGTTGGTATCAATCACCGCCCAGGCGTCTTTATCTTTCTGACCCCATAGCCAGGCAGGCAGATGGGCGTTGAGATCGCCGCTGGCGAGATTATCGCGCGTCCACGTCAGCAGCAGGTCAAAGGCTTTGCGATCGTTCGCCGCCAGGGCAAAGAACAGGGCGTAGCTTTGCCCTTCCGAGGTCGTAATTTTGCGCGTGTCACTGGGATCAATGACGCGCCCGCCTTCACTGATGTAGTCCTTTTTAAACTGCTCCCAGGCAGGCCAGGTACAGGCGGCGCGAAGAGGAAGCGCCGCCAGCATCACCGCTGCTAATACACACCAGCGAAAGGCTTTCATCACATCTTACTCATCCGGGTTCAGACGACGACGGCTGATGATTCGCAGCAGACGCCACAGCACCCATGCCAGCAAGACCACGCTGACCGCAGCCAGGATAGCGAGCAGAACCGGATGGTTAGCCAGCGCATACCACAGGCGTTCGAACCACGGCAGATGGCCCACGTAGTACACATCCCCCACGCGCAGGCTATTGACGCCGGACTCACGGATCACCGACACGGAACCAAACATCGCGGCACGTTTACCGCTGTCGTTCATGGCCGTATTGAGCAGTTCATACCCGCGCGGGCTGTCCGCGAGGAGAGCCACCACGCTGCGCTGTTCGTTGTAAGGCGACTGGAAGCCCACCACCGCGGCCATCGCCCCCTGAGACGTTACCGTCGTCTGCGCGCTGGCCTGACGATCGTTCACATCCGGCATAATGCTCGGGAACTCGGTCTGTCGCAGCGGCGTATTAACCCAGGACTGGGCCGCTTTCACCAGCAGATCGATACGTTTGTCATCCTTCAGCTTATCCGGGATGGTCCCGATCACCATGATGTCAGCATCTTTGTTCTGAATCTGGCTGCCATCGTCCGTCAACGTGACGTTAATGGCCGGTAATCCTGTTTGTCCTCCAACGGTCGCCATGGTGTCGAGCAGGGTCGTAACCTGACCTTCGTTTGGCGCTTTTGGCATTACCACAATGGACTCAGAGAGATCGGCCATACGGCTGAACGGGAAGCCCGCGTTAGCAAAGGCGCGCAGGTCCGGCATCGCCAGGAAGTGATAGTACTTCGAGAAGTCGATGGTCGACTCATCGCCAATCACCACGTGGTTCTGTACCGGCTGGAAGGTGATGCAGTTTTCCGCCGAGCCGCCAGGCATTGGGTTCATGTACTGGAAATCAAAGCGCAGCTGGTTTATCGCACCCAGCTTCAGTGCCGGAATAGAAACATCCGTTTTACCGTCCAGCAGCCCCTGCAGCACCGGCAGGCGAAGCATCAGGCGGTTCGTATCCTGCGTGCTTTGCAGGCTGAAGGATTGCAGGAACTGGTTGTTCAGGCTGATATCCATGCGCGAGCTGTCTTTAGTGGCTGGCGCGGTATAGCGGTAGTTCAGATTGATATCAATGCCGTTGGTACGCAGCAGGTACAGATCCGGCGGCAGATTCAGCGACAGGCTAATCGGCGCTGGCTCAAGCCCCGTCGCCTGCAGCTGTTCTTCATAGGTTTTCAGCTCGCCAAAGGTGACCGCACGGTCGGTACGTACCCAGTTTGGCGCATCATAAGGTTTACGCGCCAGCAGCGGTTTGACCTCATCTATCACGACGCTGTTGCCGCGGAAAAGGACGTTGCCTTGGGCAATGGCTTTTGCTGCCTGAACCAGATCTTTATCATCACGACCAAAGACCACCAGCAGCTTCACGTACGGGTTTTCCGGGTGGCTTATCATCTCAACGGTCGGCGCGTTGACGTCCGGATGATCGCGCAGGAAGGCCGGACGTTTCGCATTGGTGGCAAACACAATGGCATTTCTGTCCGGCAGTTTGTCATACATCGCCGGGAAGCTCTGGCCGCGCCAGCCCGCACGTGAACCAAACCAGGAGGCCACAATGGTCGCCGCCAGCTGCTCGGTCACGTCCGGGGACGAGGCAAATACCATCGGCAGCGTGAGCGGACGGTTATCACGCGGATCGAAGAACGGAACCGGGAAGGCCGAGAGATCGTTTTTCAGCGCCAGCGACTGGTAGGTCATCTGCAGCGAGGAGTTACGCCCGACGTCCATCCACAGCGTGTTGCTGGCCGGGTTTTCGCAGACATCGCGGTAGTGGCCGACAAACTCCAGGCGGATACGGTTAAAGTCGGTGATGAACAGCGGGTTGATCGGCACCTGCGCCTGGGTTTTCTTGCCGAGCTGCTCTTTCGTGACCGGCAGAACGTCCATCAGCTCGTCATTCAGATAGACCTTCAGCTGAGACTGGGTCGGCAGCAGCGATGGCGACGGCGTGTATTCGAGATTCAGCACCGCATTAGAGACGACCTCGTCGCTGCGCATGCCAAATTCAATGCCGCCGTTAGGGTTGATGCCGCGCAGCACCATGCTGCCCGGAGGCGGCGCAATTTGCGCAAAGGTCAGCTTCACGTCACGCGACGGCGCATTGTCCGCAACGACGGGCGCATTCGCACCCCGGACGCCCGGCATCACCTGCCCGATGACCTGGCCGTCTGCCGGCAGGGTGTTCCCCTCCGTTGGCTGGTTCGGCATGATGTTTTCAGTTTGACCCGGTGCCGCGGTGACAACCGGATCGGTTGCTTGCGCGACGACAGGTACGGTTGGCGCAGGCGTTGCCGCTGCGTTACCCGGGGCTGCGTTAGCCATTGTTGCGGGGATCGCATTCATCCCCATTGCCACTGCACATAACCAGGAAAGTTTTGTTTTCATCGCGTTATCATCATTGTTGAGCCATAACCGGGTCCGCCTGCTTCGCCTCATCCCGCTCAGGACGACGAGGAATGAACGACACGACCCAGGAAACCAGCGAAGTAAGTGACCGGAAAATTAATTTCACCGACGACGGGGCAAATTCTGCAAGGTGACGATAGCCACGGAACCCCAGCTTCAGAATATCCAGCAGGCTTTCCAGAGGCTTATCCTCCGGGAAGCTGTCCTGCCAGAGAGCCCACGTATCCGCGCGGGCAAACGTACACTGCACAAAATCGATATGTTGCTTTTTGGTCAACGGCATCAGCTGCAGGCCGACTTCATTGCCCACCACGCGAACGACCTGCGTCGGGAAGACATACTCCTGCTGACCGCGCTTAAGCAGCAGGTTAACTTTCTGCCCTTCCAGCACCTTCGCCTGGCCGTTGATTTTGATCCCCAGACCGCCGTCAGAGAAGTCGTGCACGGTACAGGAGAAGAGATGGCCATCTTCACGGGCAATCGCCGCTGGCATGCAGATTTCCACGCGATGCGCGCGACGAACCTGTTTGCTCTCCACCGACACCGCCACCGCGCCGCCGAGGATAATCAGGTTGTAGAAGACCCACGCCATACTGACGAAGACGGTCAGGATTTCGTTTTCCGGACCGTAGAAGTAGCGCCAGATACCCGCAATGACGCCCACGATATTCAGCAGCACCAGGAAGATATACGGCCGGGAGATCACCCAGTCGACGTACTCCTCCTCCACCAGCCCGCCCTTCGCGGTGACGTTGAATTTCCCTTTGTGCGGGTTAATCAGCGCCACCATCGTCGGCGGCGCGATGTACCAGGCCAGCACCGTTTCGTAGATTTCACTCCAGAAGGAGTGGCGGTATTTACCCTGTATCTTCGAGTTCGTCAGGCTCGCGTGGATCATGTGCGGCAGAACAAACAGCGCAATCATCAGCGCGGGAGCGTAGATGATATAAGCATGAAGAAGCAGGAACGCCAGCGGCGCGGTCAGGAAGATCAGCCGCGGAATGCCGGACAAGAAGTGGAACATGGCATTGACGTAGCAAAGACGCTGCGCCAGCTTGAGTCCTTTCCCGATCAGAGGGTTATCGAGACGGAAAATCTGCACCATGCCGCGCGCCCAGCGAATACGCTGGCCAATGTGCGCCGACAGTGACTCGGTTGCCAGACCGGCCGCCTGCGGAATGCGCATATAGGCAGAGGTATAGCCACGACGGTGCAGGCGCAGAGAGGTGTGCGCATCTTCAGTGACCGTTTCGACGGCGATACCGCCAATTTCATCCAGCGGCTTACGGCGGATAACGGCGCATGAGCCGCAGAAGAAGGTGGCGTCCCACATGTCGTTTCCGTCCTGTACCAGGCCATAGAACAGCGTACCTTCGTTCGGGGTCTTACGGAAACGGCCAAGGTTACGTTCAAACGGGTCCGGCGAGAAGAAGTGGTGCGGCGTTTGCATCATCGCCAGCTCTTTCTCCTTCAGGAACCAGCCCATGGTCATCTGCAGGAACGAGCGCGTCGGCACGTGGTCGCAGTCAAAAATCGAAACAAACTCCCCGGTGGCATACTTCAACGCGTTGTTGATGTTCCCCGCCTTAGCGTGTTCGTGCGTCGGACGGGCGATGTACTCGACGCCAACCTCCTCCGCGAACTGGCGGAACGCCGGGCGGTTGCCGTCATCCAGGATCCAGACCTTGAGCTTGTCTTTCGGCCAGTCGATGCCCAGCGCGGCATAGATGGTGTTCTTCACCACGCTCAGGTCTTCGTTGTAGGTCGGCACGAAGAGATCGACGGTTGGCCACTGGGTCGTGTCCTTTGGCAACGGAACCGGCTGGCGGTTGAGCGGCCAGATCACCTGGAAATAGCCCAGCACCAGCACAATCCAGGCATAGGTTTCAGCAAACAGCAGCACCAGGCCGCACACCAGACTCACCGGGTCGTCCCAGTTCAGCGTCGAGGTATAACGCCACCAGATGTAGCGGCAGGAGACGGTCAGCGACAATACGATCAGCATCAGCGCCGAGAAGCGACCCGGAATTCGGCGCACCAGTAGCGCCACGCCCCACAGCAGGATCAGGAAAGTGAACTGCGCCAGAGGGTTGAAAGGCTGCGTAATACAGACCAGCGCCAGAATGAGCGAGAACACGACGATTACGCCGAGGATAAAACGCCGCAAGCCCGGGTGGAGATGCCCGAGCTCTTTATGGTTATCCAGATGGCTGGTCTTATCGCTTACGCTGTCGGGCAGTCTGTCCAGCCACTGATGATAGCGTTCACGTAACTGCTGCACGCGGGAGAAGCTCCGCCAGTGCGGCGTTTTTGTCTCCGCGCGGGATGAGGTCGCCACCAGCCAGATGGCCTGAATGAGATAGCGCGCCGGATCCAGTGGACGCGGTCGGTCAGGATTAATGTGCGGATATAGCTCGCTGTGCCGTGCACGTATGCGCTGCCAGCGCGGGTGTTCAAGCGGTATAAACATCCAGGCCAGAATCATCCAGAAACAGCCGAGCGCGGCGCTAAATGCCGACGCACCGTGACGGCGAAAATGCCGGTAATGTTCGCTCAAACGCGAACTGCCCGGTGGGATGAGTAACCAGCTGGCGAGACGACTCATACAGCACTCCCTGCATGCTCCGCCCTGTTGGCGAAGTTCAGCAGACACCAGTTAGCCAGCGTCAGGATCTCTTCTGCCGCCAGTGAATCGCTGCGGTATTCACCGAGCGGTTGCTTAGACGCAAGGCATTCCGCCATTCCCTCATCACGATGGATGACAATCGGAAGCAGGCGGCGCTGGCTTTGCAGCCAGACCTGATAGAGATCGTCCTGGATCTGGCTGCCAATGCGCAAATCGTTAATCAGGATATGGCCATTTTGAGGCAATCCTTGCTGGTGCAGGCGGATATGGCAGTTCGCATCGACGTTAACGATCGAGAGGACATGATCGCACTGGGCGATAAGCTGTCGTGTCAGCGTGCCGGCACCGTGCGGCAGATCCAGCAGGATCCACTTGTAGTGCCCCTTTTCCCTCAGGCTCTGCAGCGCCAGCGTGAATTGTGAAAACAGGCGCTGGTACGCGGCTTCATTCTCGCGTTCCGTGGTGGTCAGTTGACCAAACGGCAGCAGGTCAAGTAGGGAGGTATAGCGCATACCTGCATCCTGCCAGTCTTTATCGTCAAGCAGCGCGCGGGCCCAGCCCTCTTCGCGAGTAAAGTCGACGTTAAGGAAGTTGCGATTAAGTGGTCCGCAGCTCCCGATATGACGCCCCAAACCGTCCTTTATCGACGTCCTGTGGCTCAATTTTCCAATTTTCAGCCCAAAATCGTCTCTTCGTGGCTGATTTTGG
>NZ_JBMKHT010000059.1:0-24358 GCF_049238165.1 Enterobacter cloacae complex sp. IR5422
GGTCTGGCGGCGTTTACTGGAAAACTCACTGTCGGCAAAAGTCAGTTGCTGGCTCATCCGGTTACTCATTCTGGGTTCAGGTTACAACACGATGATCTCACATCTCGGACTTATTCGCACCTTCCTTTGATCTCGATAATAGCTCTGATATCTTTTCTTATTTTGATGGGTTAACTGAAGATAAAATTGCACATGCTGAAGTAATATCCTTTGATTTCTTTGATACATTATTCTCTCGGCCGCTAGCAGATCCGGAAGACGCTTTTGATATACTAGGAGAAAAACTTAATATTAAAGATTTCAGAGCAAGAAGGCAGGATGCTCAAACTAAAGCATTTCGTACGATGAAAAAAAACAATCGTAAAGAAATTACTATTGCAGATATATATGCCGAGTTTTCTGAAAAGGAACATGATAGTAAAGTATTATGTGAGGCTGAATATCAGCTTGAATTAAGCCTTGTAGAACCCAACCCTGTAATATTTTCTTTTTTTAAAAGACTTATCGCTTCCGGAAAAAAAGTAGTTGTGACTTCTGATATGTATCTTCCGGCTACCTTTTTTAAGGATGCCCTTGAAAAATATGGAGTTACAGGAATCGATGTGTTTAGTTCCGCTGATGAGAATGCTACAAAAAGAGACACGGGTGAACTCTTTGATATTCTTATTAAGAAGCTAAAAGTATTGCCGGATAAAGTGATACATCTTGGCGATAATCATACTTCAGATTATGTTCGTCCTAAAGAAAAGGGATTAGAGGCATTTTATTATTTATCGCATTATGCAGACACTTTATCAAAAGGTTTACCATTATCAGTTTCAATTGCTCAGGGCTTAGTAAAACACCATTCTGGATGCAATGTTCTTGATAGTTATAAAAGCCTTGGATTTATTTATGGCGGTACAGTTGCAGTAGGATTTCTTTCCTGGATAATCGGGAAGATTAAAGAACATAGTATTGATCACGTGCTATTTTTATCACGAGATGGATACATCATGAAAAAAATGGTAGAACAAGATGGCAGCTGTAATTTAGTAAAGTCTGATTATTTTTATGGGTCTCGCACAAGTCTTACATTATCAACAATAAATGATGAGAATTTTGTAGAATATTTACCCTTTCTACTTTCTGGAGCCGAAGGGTTACAGCCTCGCGAACTTCTTGAGCGTATTGGCGTAACACCCCCAGATGAAAGTGTGATGGCATCATTTGGACTCTCTGCTAATAAGGTACTGACCCCTGAGTTCTTTCCATTAATGTCTCAGTTTTTATTTGCTTACCGTTGGCAAATTTTGCAGGTTTGTCGCAGAAATCGACGGGGATTGTATTCTTATATTAAAAGTGTTGGTATCAAAGCTGGTGATAAAATTGCTTTGGTTGACGTCGGGTGGAGTGGGACTACCCAAGAAGCTTTTTATACTGCCATCAAAGACATTATTGATGTTGAAATTCATGGTTATTACTTTTGCCTCGCTAATACTGAAGAAAGGAAACGTCGTAGCCGTTTCCTAAATATGTATGCGATGTATGAAAATGCTAACTGTGATTCAACTATTGTTGATGCAATCTATGAGAACAGAGTTGTTGTTGAATTATTCTTTTCCGCACCTCATTCCTCGATAATTGGCTATGATGTAGATCCTTTTGAACCTATTCAGGATGAAGGTCGTGGATTAAGCAATACAATGTCACAGTGTGTTGCTGAAATTTGCGAAGGTAGCTTGTTATTTGCTCGAAAATATAAAAAGTTTTGCGAACAACTACAGTTTAATCTGACACCTTATGAACTTACGAATTCTATGGTTGAATTAGCAACGACGAAAAAATGGAACAATTTTACTAGTATAACAACTGTGTCAAATTTCGACGCTTGGGGCAGCTCACGATTAAAGGCACTATGCGCTGCTGACTACCTGGGTGTTTAATTTTTTATCGAAAAATGCATTAATCTCATTCACTAGTTGTTTAGGTTGCTAGCGTCCAGTTAAACTAGTTATACATAAACCCACTAATGATGGGTTACCACACCTGACAGGAGTATGTAATGTCTAAGCAACAAATCGGCGTTGTCGGTATGGCAGTGATGGGGCGCAACCTGGCGCTCAACATCGAAAGCCGTGGTTATACCGTCTCCGTTTTCAACCGCTCCCGTGATAAGACCGAAGAAGTCATTGCCGAGAACCCAGGCAAGAAACTGGTTCCTTTCTATACGGTGAAAGAGTTCGTTGAGTCTCTGGAAACGCCTCGTCGTATCCTGTTAATGGTGAAAGCAGGCGCAGGTACCGATGCAGCTATCGACTCCCTGAAGCCTTACCTCGAAAAAGGTGACATCATCATTGATGGCGGTAACACCTTCTTCCAGGACACCATTCGTCGTAACCGTGAACTGTCTGCTGAAGGTTTCAACTTCATCGGTACCGGTGTATCCGGTGGCGAAGAGGGCGCGCTGAAAGGCCCATCCATCATGCCTGGCGGCCAGAAAGAAGCGTACGAACTGGTTGCGCCTATTCTGACCAAAATCGCTGCTGTTGCAGAAGATGGCGAGCCGTGCGTGACCTATATCGGTGCGGACGGTGCGGGTCACTATGTGAAAATGGTGCACAACGGTATTGAATACGGCGATATGCAGCTGATTGCTGAAGCCTACTCCTTGCTGAAAGGTGGCTTGAACCTTTCTAACGAAGAGCTGGCTGAAACCTTCACTGAATGGAATAAAGGCGAGCTGAACAGCTACCTGATCGACATCACCAAAGATATCTTCACGAAGAAAGATGAAGAGGGGAAATACCTGGTTGATGTGATTCTGGATGAAGCGGCAAACAAAGGCACCGGTAAATGGACCAGCCAGAGCTCTCTGGATCTGGGCGAACCGCTGTCTCTGATCACCGAATCTGTCTTCGCGCGTTACATCTCTTCTCTGAAAGAGCAGCGCGTCGCGGCATCTAAAGTACTGTCTGGCCCACAGGCTAAACCAGCAGGTGATAAAGCCGAGTTCATTGAAAAAGTGCGTCGTGCACTGTACCTGGGTAAAATCGTTTCTTACGCGCAGGGCTTCTCTCAGCTGCGTGCGGCATCAGACGAGAACAACTGGGATCTGAACTACGGTGAGATTGCGAAGATCTTCCGTGCGGGCTGTATCATTCGCGCGCAGTTCCTGCAGAAAATCACCGATGCTTATGCTGAAAACGCCGGTATCGCCAACCTGCTGCTGGCACCGTACTTCAAGAAGATTGCGGACGAATATCAGCAGGCGCTGCGTGACGTGGTTGCCTACGCTGTCCAGAACGGCATCCCGGTTCCGACCTTCTCTGCGGCAGTAGCCTACTACGATAGCTATCGTGCTGCGGTACTGCCGGCTAACCTCATTCAGGCTCAGCGTGATTATTTCGGTGCGCATACCTATAAGCGCACTGATAAAGAAGGTGTGTTCCACACGGAATGGCTGGACTAATCTGATTTAGCCTCAGGTTATTATATAAACCCGGAGATATTCTCCGGGTTTTTTTTCATCAAAATTACAACCATATATTCGAAGTAGTCTGAATGTTGTACCTGGAAGGGCTATTCCTGAGGCTTCGCCTTGACACTCCCACAAGGCAGGAGGTAAAAAGCCCTACAGTTATTGATTATCATGATGGCCCTGCGGTCATCTCTACAGCTCACTTACAGAAGTTATTCGCGAATGAAAATAACAATTTCCGGTACAGGTTATGTAGGTCTCTCCAACGGTATTCTGATTGCTCAGAACCACGAAGTGGTTGCGCTGGATATCGTGCAGGCTAAAGTGGACATGCTTAACAAGAAGCAGTCCCCGATTGTAGATAAAGAGATTGAAGAGTATCTGGCAACGAAGCCGCTAAACTTCCGCGCAACCACCGACAAGCAGGATGCTTACCGTGGGGCGGACTATGTGATTATCGCCACACCGACCGACTATGATCCTAAAACCAACTACTTCAACACCTCGAGCGTTGAGTCGGTTATCCGCGATGTTACGGAAATCAACCCGAACGCGGTGATGATCATTAAATCCACCATCCCGGTTGGTTTTACCCAGTCCGTTAAAGAAAAATACGGCATTGATAATGTCATCTTCTCCCCGGAGTTTCTCCGTGAAGGGCGCGCGCTGTACGATAACCTGAACCCATCACGTATCGTTATTGGTGAGCGTTCAGAGCGCGCCGAGCGGTTTGCCGCGCTGCTCCAGGAAGGGGCGACCAAAAAAGATATCCCGACGCTGTTTACCGATTCGACCGAAGCGGAAGCCATCAAGCTTTTTGCTAACACGTATCTTGCCATGCGTGTGGCATATTTTAACGAGCTGGACAGCTATGCAGAGAGCCTGGGGTTGAATAGCCGTCAAATTATCGAAGGCGTTTGTCTGGATCCACGTATCGGCAATCATTATAACAACCCGTCGTTTGGCTATGGCGGTTACTGCCTGCCGAAAGATACTAAGCAGCTGCTGGCTAACTATCAGTCTGTTCCTAACAACATCATCTCGGCGATTGTTGATGCTAACCGGACGCGCAAAGATTTTGTTGCTGATTCAATCCTTTCCCGTCAGCCGAAAGTGGTGGGCGTCTATCGCCTGATTATGAAAAGTGGTTCAGATAACTTCCGTGCCTCTTCCATTCAGGGCATCATGAAGCGCATTAAGGCCAAGGGTGTACAGGTCATAATTTATGAACCGGTAATGAAGGAAGATGAGTTCTTCCATTCCCGCGTGGTGCGCGATCTGGATGCATTCAAGAAAGAGGCGGACGTGATCATCTCTAACCGCATGGCGGAAGAGCTGGCGGACGTTGCGGATAAAGTGTATACCCGCGATTTGTTCGGTAGCGACTGAATAGTGTTCGTAACAAATAAAAAACCCGGCGCATTCGCCGGGTTTTGTTTTTTAGACCTTGTAGAAATTACGATACCAGTCCACAAAATTCTTCACGCCTTCCTTCACCGACGTCTGCGGCTTAAAGCCAATGACGTCATACAGCGCCGTGGTATCCGCGCTCGTTTCCAGCACGTCACCAGGTTGAACAGGCATCATATTTTTCTCTGCTTCTTTGCCTAACGCCTCTTCCAGCGCGGTGATGTAATCCATCAGCTCCACGGGCGCACTGTTGCCAATGTTGTAAACGCGATACGGGGCAGAGCTGGTCGCCGGGGAGCCTGTTTCAACGGTCCAGTTCGCATCGGCCTGAGGGATAACGTCCTGCAGACGGATTATGGCTTCGGCAATATCATCGATATAGGTAAAATCGCGCTTCATCTTGCCGTAGTTGTAAACGTCGATGCTTTTACCTTCGATCATCGCCTTGGTAAATTTGAACAGCGCCATATCAGGTCGGCCCCATGGCCCATACACGGTGAAAAAGCGCAGGCCGGTTGTCGGCAGATTGTACAAATGAGAGTAGGTGTGCGACATCAGTTCGTTGGATTTTTTCGTCGCGGCATACAAGGAAACCGGGTGATCAACCGAGTCATTGGTGGAGAACGGCATCTTCCGGTTCAGGCCGTAAACAGAGCTGGAAGAAGCATACAGTAAATGCTGCACCTTATTGTGTCGGCAGCCTTCCAGTACGTTGAGATGGCCAATAAGGTTTGATTGCGCGTAAGCGTGCGGATTTTCAAGAGAGTAACGTACGCCAGCCTGCGCGGCGAGGTGGATCACGCGGTCAAATTTCTCAGTAGCAAACAGCGAGGCCATCCCTTCGCGATCCGCCAGATCCAGCTTATGGAAAGTGAAATTGTCGGACGTAAGCAGATCCAGTCGTGCTTGTTTCAGATTGACATCGTAATAGTCATTAAGGTTATCAATTCCTACAACCTGATGTCCTGCCTGCAAAAGGCGCTCGCTGACGTGGAAACCGATAAAGCCGGCAGCGCCGGTGACCAGAAATTTCATCTTCAACCTCAATGTTAAATGAGTAACTCTTAACGCATAAAATCGTGCGTTACACTATCGGCTGATGATACCCGCTCGCGGAAGGAATGATAACTGCTTTATTAAAGGAAAAGGGGAGGCGCGAGCTCCCCCGGTAGGGTGTTTATTTATGTCTTTTACGTAAATTCTCAATCACCGCCGTCAAATCCAGCGCCTGATCCTGCAGCAGCACCAGCAGGTGATACATCAAGTCAGACGCTTCGTTCGTCAGCTCCTCACGGTCATGCACGGTCGCGGCCAGCGCCGTCTCAACGCCTTCTTCACCCACCTTCTGCGCAATACGCTTGGTTCCGCTGGCGTACAGCTTCGCGGTATAAGAACTCTCCGGATCCGCCGATTTACGCTCCGCCAGCAGCTGCTCCAGTTGGTACAGGAACAGCCACTGGTGACTCGCCTCTCCAAAGCAGCTGCTGGTGCCCTTATGGCAGGTCGGACCGATGGGGTTTGCCAGTACCAGCAGGGTGTCGTTATCGCAGTCCGGCGTAATGCTTACTACATTCAGGAAATGGCCCGAGGTTTCGCCTTTGGTCCACAGGCGCTCTTTCGTGCGGGAGTAAAACGTCACTTTGCCACTGTCGATCGTTTTCGCCAGCGCGTCCTGGTTCATATAGCCCAGCATCAGCACTTCGCCTGAGACGGCATGCTGGACAACCACCGGCAGTAATCCGTCCGTTTTTTTCCAGTCCAGCTGCGCCTGTTGTTGCTCTGTTAACATACCCTGATCTCCACGCCCTGGTCGGCCAGGTACGTTTTTAACTCACCAATATTAATAATCTGTTTGTGGAACACGGAAGCGGCCAGCGCGCCGTCCACGTTCGCATCGCGGAAGGCTTCGAGGAAGTGTTCCATGGTGCCCGCGCCGCCGGAGGCAATCAGCGGAACGTGGCAGACCTCACGGACTTTTTTCAGCTGCTCGAGGTCATACCCGTTACGCACGCCGTCCTGGTTCATCATGTTTAGCACAATCTCGCCCGCGCCACACTTCTGCACTTCCTGCACCCAGTCGAGCGTTTCCCACTGCGTCACGCGCGTGCGGCTTTCATCCCCCGTGTACTGGTTGACGTGATACTTGCCCGTTGCGGCGTCATACCAGGTGTCGATCCCAACCACAATACACTGCACGCCAAAACGATCGGCGAGGCGGGTGATCAGCTCCGGGTCGGCCAGGGCAGGAGAGTTGATGGAAATCTTGTCGGCACCAAATGAGAGAATTTTGGCGGCGTCGTCGGCGGACTTAATCCCGCCCGCCACGCAGAACGGAATATCGATCACTTCCGCCACGCGAGCGACCCAGCTTTTGTCGACTACGCGGCCATCGCTGGACGCGGTAATATCGTAGAACACCAGCTCATCTGCGCCTTCATCGGCATAGCGTTTTGCCAGCGGAACGATGTCGCCAATGATCTCGTGGTTGCGGAACTGCACGCCTTTCACGACCTGGCCGTCACGCACGTCCAGGCAAGGGATTATCCGTTTTGCCAGCATTGAATCGCCTCCGTCACCGTAAATTTACCTTCCAGCAGGGCCCGGCCCACAATCACGCCCTTCACGCCGGTTCCGCGCAGCGCAGCGATATCGGCTAAGTCACCGATGCCGCCAGATGACTGGAACGCCACCTGCGGATAACGGGCGCAAACTTCTTCATATAAAGAAACGTTGGAACCCGCCAGCGTGCCGTCACGGGAGATATCCGTGCACAGCACGTGCTTGAGGCCAACGGGCAGATAGGTATCAACTAGCGCCTCCAGCGTCACGCCGGAGTTTTCCTGCCAGCCGCTGACCGCCACCTGTTTATTACCCTGTTCGTCAATGCGCACGTCCAGCGCCAGCACCAGTGCGTCGGCGCCAAAGCGGCGGAACCAGCCCTTCACCGTCTCAGGATCTTTGACGGCGGTTGAACCGACCACCACGCGCGCCACGCCCGCGTCCAGCAGCGCCGCCACGTCATCTTCCGTACGCACGCCGCCGCCGACCTGTACCAGCACATCAACACCGGCAACCAGATTTTTAAGCAGCGGGATCTGGCGCTTCGCCGGGTCTTTCGCGCCCGTTAAATCCACCAGATGCAGCACCTGTGCACCCTGGGCGGCATACTCCTGCAGGCGCGGCAGCGGATCGTTTCCGTAGTCGCGCTGTTGACCGTAATCGCCCTGATGAAGACGGACAACCGTGCCGTCAATTAAATCTAACGCGGGAATAATCATCACATCTCCAGGAAGTTTTTCAGCAGCTGCGCGCCCGCGGCGCCAGATCGCTCCGGGTGGAACTGTACGCCGAAGAAATTGTCTTTCTGCACCGCCGCGGTAAACGCCTCGCCGTAAGTGCACTGGGCGATGGTATTGACGTTCACCGGCATGGCGTAACTGTGCACGAAGTAAAAATACGCACCGTCTTCAATGCCGCGAAACAGCCTGTCGCCCGCTTTGGCGTACACGCGGTTCCAGCCCATATGCGGCAGAGGCAGACCGTGGTCGGTCATCTTCGGCACGTCTTCGTCGATAATGCCCAGCAGGTCAACGCCGTTGCTCTCTTCGCTTCGACGGCCCAGGATCTGCATACCCAGGCAAATGCCCAGCACCGGTTGGGTACAGGCTTTGATCAGATCGACCAGCTCGCGCTCGCGAATCTGATCCATCGCCGCCTGCGCAGTGCCCACGCCCGGCAGAAATAACTTGTCGGCACGCAGCACCACGTCCGGGTCACGGCTGACCACCGGTTCGTAGCCGTGGCGGGTGATGGCCGACTTTACGGAGTTGAGGTTGGCGCATCCGGTATCCAGAATCACCACGTTCATTACAGCACTCCTTTTGATGAGGGCAGGGCGTCGCCTTCCACGCGAATTGCCTGGCGCAGCGTGCGGCCGAAGGCCTTGAAGAGACTCTCCACGCGGTGGTGGTCGTTCTTGCCTTTGGTCTTGAGGTGCAGCGTCAGGCCCATGGTGTAGGACAATGAACGGAAGAAGTGCTCCACCATTTCGGTGCTCAGATCGCCCACGCGCTGGTAATTGAAGTCTGCTTTGTATTCCAGGTGCGGACGACCGGAGATATCCATCGCGCAGCGCGCCAGACACTCGTCCATCGGCAGGACAAAGCCAAAACGGTTGATACCGCGTTTATCGCCGAGCGCCAGCTTAAGGGCTTCACCCAGCGCCAGGCCGGTATCTTCCACGGTGTGGTGATCGTCAATATAGAGGTCGCCTTTTACCGCGATCTCCATGCGGAAACCGCCGTGGGTGGCAATCTGGTCCAGCATGTGGTCGAAGAAACCCACGCCAGTGTGGATCTTGCTGCCCCCTTCGCGGTCCAGCCAGACCTTCACATCAATTTGCGTCTCTTTGGTGTTGCGTTCAACGTGCGAGTAGCGGTCACGTTTTGTCAGCTGTTCGCCAATCATCGCCCAGTTAAGGTTGTTGCGGTCATAGCGCAGCCCAGCGATGCCCATGTTCTCCGCCAGCGTAATATCGGTGATGCGATCGCCGATAACATAGCTGTTGGTCTTATCCAGCACATCCTCTGCCAGATAGCGCTCGACCAGCTTCACCTTTGGCTTACGGCAGTCACACTCATCGGCTGGCATGTGCGGGCAAATCAGCACTTCATCAAACACCACGCCCTGCGAGGTCAGCACCTGCATCATCAGATTATGCGGGCCGTCAAAGTCTGCCTGCGGGAAGCTGTCGGTACCCAGACCGTCCTGGTTGGTGATCATCACCAGCTTGTACCCGGCTTTTTGCAGCTTGAGCAGCACCGGGATCACGTCAGGTTCAAACGCCAGCTTGTCGAATCGGTCGACCTGAAAATCAGCTGGTGGCTCCGAAATAAGGGTGCCGTCACGATCGATGAAAAGGATCTTCTGGGTCATACTTTCTCCGCTTTCAGGGCGTCAATCACGCGCTGGCTCTCTGCACGGGTGCCGACGGTAATGCGCAGGCAGCCACTCAGAGAAGGTTGTTTATTCTGGTCTCGTAAGATAATGCCCTGATCCCATAAAGATTTAAATACGGCGCTGGAGGCGGTAAAGCGCACCAGGATGTAGTTGGTTTCTGAGTCGAACACCTGTTCCACGCACGGGATATCCTTCAGGGCGGTCACCAGGTACTGACGTTCCTCCAGGATTTGCGCCACGCGCTCGCGCATCGCGTTAATCCCCTGAGGCGTCAGCGCCTGTGCCGCAATATCGGCAACCGGCGTCGAGAGGGGGTACGGGGCGATCACCTTCAGCAGCAGGTCGATGACCTCTTTATTTGCCAGCGTGAATCCGCAGCGCAGACCCGCGAGAGCAAAGGCTTTTGACAGCGTACGCAGTACCACCAGGTGCGGGTACTCTTCCAGCCAGCCAGCCAGCGTCGCCTGCGGGCAGAACTCGATGTAGGCTTCGTCCGCGACCACCAGGGCTTTTCCGCGCGTCATCTCCAGCAGGGTACGGATATCCTGCGGGTTAATAATCTGCCCGGTCGGGTTGTTCGGGCTGCAAACAAACACCACTTTTACGCCTTCGAGATTGTCGGCAATCCCCTGCAGATCCAGCTGCCAGTTCTCCAGTGAGAGCACGTTGCGGCACGCCACCCCGAAGGTTTCCGCGCTGACGCTGTACATGCCGTAGGTCGGCTGGCAGTACATTACCGCGTCTTTGCCCGGCTCGCAGAAGGCGCGGATCAGCAGTTCAATGCCCTCATCCGCACCGCGACTGACCAGCACCTGCTCTGGCTTCACGCCAGCGTACTGCGCGTAGTTTTCAATAACCGCCTTCGGCTGACATTCCGGATAGCGGTTCAGCGTCTGCTGCGACAGCTCAAACTGCACCGCCGTTGGATATTCGTTGGCGTTCAGCCAGACATCCCCTTTACCGCCCAGACGACGCGCAGACTGGTAAGGCGTCAGGCGACGGACATTTTCGCGGGCTAATTCTTCAATGTTCATGCTTGCTCCTTCAGGGCTGCAACGCGCAGCGTAACGGCGTTTTTGTGAGCGGTCAGGCGCTCGGCGGCGGCCAGGGTTTCAATAGTGGACGCCAGTGAGGCAAACCCTTCGCGGGAGAGTTCCTGCACGGTCATGCGTTTCTGGAAATCCGCCAGTCCCAGGCTGGAACAGGTTGAGGTATAACCATACGTTGGCAGTACGTGGTTGGTGCCGGAGGCGTAATCGCCCGCGGATTCCGGTGACCAGTCGCCGAGGAACACCGAGCCCGCGCTGGTAATGCTGTCGACCAGATCGCGCGCATTGCGGGTCTGAATAATCAGGTGCTCCGGACCGTACTGGTTAGAAATGGCAATGCACTGCTCGAGATCGCGCGCCACAATCAGTCGGCTGGCCGCTAACGCCTGGCGTGCCGTGTCGGCGCGGGGCAGGTCGGCAAGCTGACGCTCCACGGCTTCACCCACGCGTTTCGCCATATCGGCATCCGGCGTCAGCAGGATGACCTGCGAGTCCGGGCCGTGTTCCGCCTGTGAAAGCAGGTCAGACGCGACGAAATCTGGCGTTGCGCCGCTGTCGGCAATCACCAGCACCTCAGACGGGCCGGCAGGCATATCGATGGCCGCGCCGTCCAGACGCTGGCTGACCTGACGCTTAGCCTCGGTCACATACGCATTGCCCGGGCCAAAGATTTTGTCGACCTTGGGAATGGATTCCGTGCCGAATGCCAGGGCGGATATCGCCTGCGCGCCGCCCACTTTATAGACCGCCTGCACGCCGCACAGCTTCGCCGCGTAAAGGATCTCGTCGGCAATCGGGGGCGGTGAGCACAGCACCACTTTCTGACACCCGGCAATGCGTGCGGGAGTCGCCAGCATTAGCACGGTGGAGAAAAGCGGGGCAGAGCCGCCGGGAATATAGAGGCCGACGGACGCAACCGGGCGCGTCACCTGCTGGCAACGCACGCCGGGCAGGGTTTCGACATCCACGGTCTGCAGCTTTTGCGCGGTGTGGAAGGTATCAATGTTTTTCACCGCGACGGCCATCGCCTGCTTGATGTCATCCCCCAGGCGATTGCTGGCATCAATGATTTCCTGCTCGGTAACCTCTAATGCGCCGACGTCCGTCTTATCAAACTTCGCGCTGTATTCACGCAACGCGTCATCGCCGCGGGCTTTGACGTTATCCAGGATCTCCGCCACGGTACATGAGATGCTCTCGGAAGCGGAAATCGCCGGGCGCATCAGCAGCTCGCGCTGCTGTGCGTCGCTACAGGTATTCCAGTCGATGATTGTGTTAAAGCTCATGGCCATTACTCCATCATCTTCTCAATCGGCAGCACCAGGATGGAGCTTGCGCCCAGTGCCTTCAGTTTTTCCATGGTTTCCCAGAACAGGGTTTCGCTGCTCACCATGTGCATCGCCACGCGCTGCTGATCGCCTGCCAGCGGCAGGATGGTTGGGCGCTCGGCGCCCGGCAGCAGGGCAATCACTTCATCCAGACGCTCGGTTGGGGCGTGCATCATGATGTATTTGGATTCACGTGCCTGAATCACGCCCTGAATGCGGGTCAGCAGCTTGTCGATCAGCTGCTGCTTAGCGTCGGCCATCTCTCCGTCACGCTGGATCAGGCACGCTTTGGAGCGGTAGATCACCTCCACTTCGCGCAGACCGTTCGCTTCCAGCGTCGCGCCGGTAGAGACCAGGTCACAGATGGCGTCCGCCAGACCCGCACGCGGCGCCACTTCAACAGAACCGTTCAGCAGACAGGATTTAAACTGCACGCCTTTCTGATCCAGATAGCGCTTTAACAGGTGAGGGTAGGAGGTGGCGATACGTTTGCCGTTCAGCGCGGCCGGGCCGTCCCAGGCTTCATCAACCGGCGTCGCCAGCGACAGGCGGCAGCCGCCGAAGTCCAGACGACGCAGGGTGAAGTAACGCGGGTCTTCGCCCTGCGCGCGGCGGGTCAGCAGCTCTTCTTCCAGCACGTTTTCGCCGATGATGCCGAGGTCAACGACGCCATCCATCACCAGGCCGGGAATATCGTCATCACGCACGCGGAGAATGTCGATGGGCATGTTTTCAGCCAGAGCAATCAGGCGCTGGGTGTGCAGGTTGATTTTAATCCCGCAGCGGGCCAGCAGTTCGCGTGAATCGTCACTCAAACGGCCTGATTTTTGAATAGCTATGCGTAAACGTGAGTTATCTAACATTCTTTATTCCTCGTTAACCTGTTTTAACCTGTCTGAATTCGGTCCAAAAAAAAGCCCCCGGAAGAAGATCTTCCGGGGGCTTTTTCATGCGTTCATGCACCACTGGAAGATCCAAACGTCTTCCAGCACGCATCGCCTGAAAGACTAGTCAGGATGATGGTGATGATGGTGGTGTTTAAATTGAACGCGTGTCATATAAATTCTCGATGAATGCTTATTCATTTGATGTCTTTTAACCTAAACCAGTTGTGCGACATATTGCAAGGGCTTTTTTTGATCATTAATTCATTTCATATTGATGCTATGAATTGTGTGTTCTGCCGGGCTGGCGTAGCCTTATGAAAGACGAGTGAGAGTCAGGAGAATTCGCATGAAAAAGGTCGCGATTGTCGGTTTAGGATGGCTGGGAATGCCGCTGGCGATGTCATTAGCCGCGAAAGGCTGGCAGGTGACCGGGAGCAAGACCACCCGAGATGGGGTTGAAGCGGCGCGCATGTGCGGTATTGAGGGCGTTGAACTGCGTCTGGAGCCAGAACTGGTGTGTGATGCGGACGATCTGGACACGCTGATGAACGTCGATGCGCTGGTGATTACGCTACCCGCGCGGCGCAGCGGCCCGGGTGAATCATTTTATCTGCAGGCGATGCAGGAGATAGTCGACAGCGCGCTGGCGCATCACGTACCGCGCATTGTTTTCACCAGCTCGACGTCGGTCTATGGCGATGCTGAAGGCGTAGTGAAAGAGACCTCCGAGCGCCGTCCCGTTACCGCGAGCGGTCAGGTCCTGAAAGAGCTGGAAGACTGGCTACACAATCTTCCCGGCACGCAGGTCGATATCGTTCGTCTGGCGGGGCTGGTGGGCCCTGGCCGCCATCCGGGACGCTTCTTTGCCGGAAAGACTGCGCCAGACGGCCAGCATGGCGTGAATCTTGTCCATCTTGAGGATGTTATTGGCGCAATTGAGCTACTCTTACAGGCTCCGAAAGGCGGACACATCTATAATATATGTGCACCGACTCATCCGGCGCGCAGCACCTTTTACCCGCTGATGGCACGTCAGCTGGGCCTGGCTCCGCCGGTCTTTGGTGAGGCAAAAGATGGCAGTAAAGGCAAAATTGTTGATGGCAATCGCATTTGTCATGAGCTGGGGTTTGAGTATCAGTATCCCGATCCGCTGGTGATGCCCATGGAATAAGTTCCGCAGCGGAGACGATCGCACACCAGAAGGGGGCGAGCATGAAACCGCTGCTGGATGTTCTTATTATTCTGGATGCACTGGAAAAAGAGGGGAGCTTTGCCGCTGCGTCGGCAAAGCTCTACAAAACCCCTTCGGCCCTGAGCTATACCGTCCAAAAACTGGAAAGCGACCTCAATATCCAGATCCTCGATCGCTCCGGGCACCGCGCACGCTTTACCCGCACCGGACAGATGCTGCTGGAAAAAGGCCGCGAAGTCCTCCATACCGTTCGTGAACTCGAAAAACAGGCCGTCAAACTGCATCAGGGATGGGAAAACGAGCTGGTGATTGGGGTGGATGACACCTTTCCTTTTTCTCTCCTGACGCCGCTGATTGAAATGTTTTACCAACATCACAGCGTCACCCGGCTTATTTTCATCAACGGCGTGCTGGGCGGTTCCTGGGATGCCTTAACCCAGGGCAGGGCGGACATTTTTGTCGGTGCATTGCATGAGCCTCCCCAACTCAGTGAATTTGGTTTTGCCCGTCTTGGCGTGCTGGAGCAGGTATTTGCCGTGGCGCCTCATCATCCGCTGGCTCAGGAGCCCGAGCCGCTTAACCGCCGCGTGATTAAAGGCTACCGCGCGATTGTAGTGGGTGACAGCTCTCGCCCGGAATGTGCGGTCTCCTCGCAACTGCTTGACGAGCAGGAAGCGATTACCGTTTTCGACTTTAAAACCAAGCTTGAGCTGCAAATTAGCGGTCTGGGCTGCGGCTATTTACCCCGCTATTTGGCGCAGCGCTTTATTGACAGCGGTGCGCTTGTTGAAAAACAGGTACTTGCTCAAAACAGCCATGAATCGGTGTGGGTGGGCTGGAATGAACAGACCGCCGGGCTGGCAAGTGCCTGGTGGCGGGACGAAATTTTAGCAAATAGTGCTATCGCTGCTGTATATGCTCAGGGCAGCGTCGAGAAATCAGCCAGTTAGCAAAAAGAAAATGACCCGGTGCGTTGCAAAGTATTGCCTTTTGTATCCGATGTGGGGCAAAATGCCGCCGCTGCAACCAAATGAATAATCGACGATATAAAAGGCGTCGGTTATTTTTTTTTGCATGTACGAAACGAAACTAAAAACCAAGAGGCCGGGCTTCGTACCGGATAGATATTTACTAAAATCCGACAGTTGTTGTCGCTGAGGAAGAAAGAAATGGGGCAATTTTTCGCTTACGTGGCGGTTATCACCGTAAAGGAGATTAACTATGTCGCATAACGCAACTCCAAACACCTCTCGCGTGGAATTACGTAAAACACTTACGTTGATTCCGGTTGTTATGATGGGCCTGGCCTATATGCAACCGATGACGCTGTTTGATACATTCGGTATCGTATCAGGCCTCACAGACGGTCATGTGCCAACGGCATATGGCTTCGCGCTGATTGCGATCCTCTTTACCGCGCTGAGCTACGGTAAACTGGTGCGTCGCTATCCGTCTGCGGGTTCCGCCTACACCTATGCCCAGAAATCCATCAGCCCGACGGTTGGCTTTATGGTGGGCTGGTCTTCGCTGCTCGACTATCTGTTCGCGCCGATGATCAACATTCTGCTGGCAAAAATCTATTTTGAAGCGCTGGTGCCGTCGATTCCATCCTGGATGTTCGTTGTGGCGCTGGTGGCCTTTATGACGGCCTTTAACCTGCGCAGCATCAAGTCTGTCGCCAACTTTAACTCCGTTATCGTTGTGCTTCAGGTTGTCCTGATTGCGGTTATTCTTGGCATGGTGATTTACGGCGTATTCCACGGCGAAGGCGCGGGCACCCTGGCGAGCAGCAAGCCGTTCTGGTCTGGTGATGCGCATGTTATCCCGATGATTACCGGGGCAACCATTCTGTGCTTCTCCTTTACCGGTTTTGACGGGATCAGCAACCTGTCTGAAGAAACCAAAGATGCAGAGCGCGTAATTCCTCGTGCCATCTTCCTGACGGCGCTGATTGGCGGTCTGATCTTTATTTTCTCGACCTATTTCCTGCAGCTGTACTTCCCGGATATCTCTCGCTTCAAGGATCCGGATGCGTCTCAGCCGGAAATTATGCTGTACGTGGCGGGTAAAGCGTTCCAGGTCGGCGCGCTGATCTTCTCCACCATCACCGTACTGGCGTCCGGTATGGCCGCGCATGCAGGCGTTGCGCGTCTGATGTACGTAATGGGCCGCGATGGCGTATTCCCGAAAAGCTTCTTCGGCTACGTGCATCCAACCTGGCGTACCCCGGCGATGAACATTATCCTGGTCGGTGCGATCGCGCTTCTGGCGATTAACTTTGACCTGGTGATGGCAACGGCGCTGATTAACTTCGGTGCGCTGGTGGCGTTCACCTTTGTTAACCTGTCGGTGATCTCTCAGTTCTGGATCCGTGAAAAGCGTAACAAGACGCTGAAAGATCACTTCCAGTATCTGTTCCTGCCGATGTGCGGTGCCCTGACCGTGGGCGCGCTGTGGGTTAACCTGGAAGAGAGCTCGATGGTGCTTGGCCTGATTTGGGCGGGTATCGGTCTGGTTTACCTGGCCTGCGTCACGAAGAGCTTCCGTAACCCGGTTCCGCAGTACGAAGACGTCGCGTAAGACTATGTCGGGTGGCGGCTATGCCTTACCCGACCTACATACCCCGTAGGCCCGCGTAAGCGCCGCCCCACCGGGCAAAAAAAAGCCGGAGACATCGCCTCCGGCTTTTTTATACCCATCGATCAAACTATCTCTTGCGCGTACTGGAACAGGGATTTCAGAAGCGCCTGTTTCTCAGCATTCCCTTCATACTGGCCGTAAAGCATCTCCAGCTCCTGTGCATAGCTGTGCAGGTACTCTGGCGTAAACACGTTGCGACGATGCTGCAGCCAGCGTTCCTGCTCGGCTTCATCCAGCGTGCCGGGGTAATTACGCGCGCGGTAGTTAAACATCAGCTTTTCGATGCGCTTATCGGCGAAGGTGATATCCAGCGCCGGTAAGTTGCGCGGCTCTGTTTGCAGAACGATATTCATGGCCGCGCGATCGGCATCGCTGAAGAAACCGTTATAGAGTTGGGCGTCCACGTTTTCAGACGGCACGAACGGCTCGGCTTCAGCAAAAATGGCCACGACTTTCTCGCGCACCTGCGGATTTTCACGCAGCACTTTGAGATTATCGAGGCAGTGCTGGCGGTTAATGCCCAGCCTGTCAGCATCTTCCGGGCGCAGCGTATTCGCCTGCGCCAGGACCGGGCATTTATTGATATGCACCAGTTTGACCGGCACCGCCGGCAGATCGCCGAGCTCGTTTTTCGGGGTATAAAGCCGTTCGCGTAGGGTATCGCTGTCGAGTTCAAGCAGCGGTGAAATATCGCCCGCCAGGTCCACCATGATGACCGCATTACGGTTGTCCGGATGCCAGGCCAGCGGCGCAACCCAGCTGGTATTGCCGCGCCAGGCGCCAAACATGCCGGAAATATGCACCAGAGGTTTCATCTGCGGTACGTCGATAAGGGTCATAAGCTTCTGCTTGCTTCGGTGGCTCAGCAGATATTCAAACAGCCGGGGCTGTGCGGTTTTAACCAGCTTCGCCATGGCAATGGTGGCATAGACGTCCGCCATCGCGTCGTGGGCATTGCTGTGCTCAATGCCGTTGGCGCGCGTCAGGTGTTCCAGCCGGAAGCTGGTCAGCCCTTCCTCATTTTCCGGCCAGTGAATGCCCTCAGGACGCAGGGCGTAGCAGGCGCGCATGATGTCGAGCAAATCCCAGCGCGAATTGCGGTTCTGCCAGCTCCAGGCATAGGGATCGTAGAAGTTACGATAGAAGATGTTGCGCGTCACTTCGTCATCGAAGCGGATGTTGTTGTAACCGACCACGCAGGTGTTGGGGACGGTAAACAAGTCGTGGATGCGTCGGGCGAATTCTGCCTCGTTAACGCCTTTTTCCCGCGCTTCCTGCGGGGTGATCCCGGTGACCATGACCGCGCCGGGCTGCGGCAGGTAATCATCCGCCGGCTTGCAGTAAAAGACCTCAGGCTCGCCGATGATGTTGAATTCGTCGTCGGTACGGATGGCGGCAAACTGCGCCGGTCGGTCCAGCGCCGGATGCGTGCCAAAGGTTTCGTAGTCGTGGAACAAAAAAGTCGGGCGAGCGGCAGAGTCAGACACCAGTAATACCATCCTGTTAAAAAATGACGTCACTATGGTAAACGATCGTGCGGGTCAGACCGAATAAAAAGCACCGCCGCGTCGCAAATTTGCGCGCCAGCTTCAGAGAAAAATCTGCGTTCTGTCACATTTTTTTGCAATTAAGCCAGGTAACGACATCAGAACTCCCGTAAAAAGGTCATCGATTTTTAATGACCTGAGGATATACCGTTGAAACGCCGTCTGTTTATTGCTGTTTCTTTACTCGCTTCGAGTGTCTCATCTGCTTTTGCGGCCGAACCACTGGATTTTTCGCCGCAGCCTCCGGCCATTCAGGCTGGCTCCTGGGTGCTGATGGATTACACGACTGGTCAGATTTTAACGGCGGGCAACGAACATCAACAACGTAATCCGGCGAGCCTGACCAAGCTGATGACGGGTTATGTGGTGGATCGGGCCATTGATAGCCACCGCATTACCCCGGATGACATCGTCACCGTAGGGCGCGATGCGTGGGCAAAAGGGAACCCGGTGTTTGACGGTTCGTCGCTGATGTTCCTGAAGGAGGGCGATCGCGTCACCGTGCGCGATCTGAGCCGCGGCCTGATTGTCGATTCCGGCAACGACGCCTGCGTGGCGCTGGCCGATCACGTGGCGGGCGGGCAGCCGCAGTTCGTGAAGATGATGAACGACTATGTGCAGAAGCTGAACCTGCGTGATACCCACTTCGAAACCGTCCACGGGCTGGACGCGCCGGGCCAGCATAGCTCGGCGTATGACCTGGCCGTTCTCTCCCGGGCCATTATCCACGGTGAGCCCGAGTTTTATCATATGTACAGCGAAAAGAGCCTGACCTGGAACGGGATCACCCAGCAGAACCGTAACGGCCTGCTGTGGGATAAGACCATGAACGTAGACGGGCTGAAAACGGGGCATACCTCGGGGGCCGGCTTTAACCTGATTGCGTCTGCTGTTGACGGTCAGCGTCGTTTGATTGCCGTTGTAATGGGAGCGGACAGCCCGAAAGGGCGTGAGGACCAGGCCCGAAAACTGCTGCACTGGGGGCAGCAGAATTTCGATACGGTGCAGATCCTGCATAACGGAAAAAAAGTGGGAACGGAGCGCATCTGGTACGGCGACAAGGAGCAGGTAAAACTGGGCACCGACCAGGACTTCTGGCTGGCCTTGCCGAAAGCGGAGGTGCCCAACATCAAAGCCAAATACGTGCTGGATAAAAAAGAGCTGGAAGCGCCGATTGCCGCGCATCAGCGTGTCGGGGAGATCCAGCTTTACGATCGTGACAAGGTGGTAGCCCACTGGCCGCTGGTCACGCTGGAAGCCGTTGATAAAGGCGGCCTGTTCTCTCGTCTGAGCGATTATCTGCATCACACGCTTTAACCGCCGATGAGCAGACTGGCAGGGTTGCGAGTCTGCTCACATAATAAACACTCCTCGTTTGCTGATAATGATAATCCAGTTTTATAGTGTATAAATATACAGTGATAAACGGAGGCAGTATGGACTACAGCATTACGCAGCAACAGAAACGTAAGATTGCCGGTTTTCATTTGGTCGGTCCGTGGGAGCACACGGTAAAACAGGGCTTTGAACAGCTGGTCATGTGGGTCGACGGGCGTCACATTGAGCCGCTGGAGTGGGTGGCGGTCTACTACGATAACCCCGATGAGGTCCCGGCCGAAAAACTGCGCTGCGATACGGCCGTTACCGTACCGGACGATTTTGTGATCCCGGAAAACAGCGAAGGCGTCATGATGACGGAAATCGCGGGAGGGGATTATGCCGTGGCGACGGCGCGTGTGGAAAACTACGACTTTGCCACGCCGTGGTATCAGTTCTTCAATTCCCTGCTGCAGGACAATAAGTATCAGATGGCGCTCAAACCCTGCTTCGAGCGCTACCTGAATGACGGCAACGCGGACGGCTACTGGGATATTGAAATGTATATCGCGGTAGAGCACAAACCGGTTTAGGCCTGCTGAATAAAGGGTTTTTCAGCCGGGACCGTTCCGCCCGGCTGAAAACACAGTACAATTGTGATTTGCCGTGTAGCTGGAGAGCGGGTGTGCGTCCCGACAAATCATTAACCCCTTTTGAAATTCGGTTGTATAAACACTACCGTGTGGTGCACGGGTGTCGCATCGCGCTGGCATTCGTATTGACGTTTGTCCTGGTCCGCTTGCTGGAGGTTCCGGAAGGGACGTGGCCGCTGATCACGCTGGTGGTGGTGATGGGGCCCATCTCGTTTTGGGGCAACGTTGTCCCGCGCGCCTTCGAGCGTATTGGCGGGACCGTGTTAGGTTCGGCCCTGGGGCTAATCGCCCTGAAGCTGGAGCTTATCTCGTTCCCGGTCATGCTGATATGGTGCGGTGCCGCCATGTTCCTGTGCGGCTGGCTGGCGTTGGGCAAGCGTCCTTATCAGGCGCTGCTGATTGGTATCACGCTCGCGGTGGTGGTCGGCGCACCCGCCGGGGATATGACCACGGCGCTGTGGCGAAGCGGGGATGTCATTCTGGGTTCACTGCTCGCCATGCTGTTTACCGGCATCTGGCCGCAGCGGGCTTTTCTGCACTGGCGTATCCAGATGGCCAACTATGTCACCGCGTTTAACCGCGTCTATCAGGCCGGTTTTTCCCCTAATCTGGTTGAACGCCCCCGGCTGGAAAAGCATCTGCAAACCATCCTCAACGACGTGGTCAAAATGCGCGGCCTGATCACGCCCGCCAGCAAAGAGACCCATATTCAGAAAGCGATTTTCGAAGCCATCCAGACGGTAAGCCGCAACCTGGTGTGCATGCTTGAACTGCAAATCAACGCGCACTGGGCCTCTCGCCCGAGCCATCTGTTGATGCTTAACGCGCAGACCCTCAAAGAGACCCAGCAGATGACGCAGCAAACGCTGTTGACCATCGCTCATGCGCTCTACGAAGGTAACCCGCAGCCGATACTGGCAAACAGCGAGCGGCTGAATGAGATCGTTGCGGAGCTGAAGCAGTTAATCAATGAGCGGCAGGGCGATAACGTGGCGGAAACGCCCATTCATGGTTATGTCTGGCTGAGTATGGAACTGGCGCGACAGCTTGAACTGCTATCGCATCTGATTTGTCGGGCGCTGCGCAAATAAAACGCGGATGTGACGCCTGCTGCTTCGATTCAGCAGCAATTGGGGTTATGATAGGTTTAAACGATATACTCATTGTCATTCGCAGCCGCTGTCAGTAAGGTTATTGTTACAACGGTTGCTTTAACGAATCCGAATCTCACATTATCAGGGGTGTAAAAATGGAAACTACCAAGCCTTCGTTCCAGGATGTTCTGGAATTCGTCCGCCTGTTCCGCCGCAAAAACAAGCTGCAGCGTGAAATCCAGGACGTTGAGAAGAAGATCCGTGACAACCAGAAACGTGTTCTGCTGCTCGACAACCTGAGCGACTACATCAAGCCAGGCATGAGCGTTGAAGCTATTCAGGGCATCATCGCAAGCATGAAGAGCGACTATGAAGACCGTGTTGATGATTACATCATCAAAAACGCTGAACTGTCCAAAGAGCGTCGCGACATCTCTAAGAAGCTGAAAGTGATGGGCGAAATCAAAAACGGCGAAGCAAAAAGCGAGTAATCGCAGCGAATCGTGAAAAAGGCTCTCTGGTGACAGAGAGCCTTTTTTTATGACTCAGAATGTGGCTGTAGCTGATAAATCCAGGCTTGAACCTGCTTGCCTTCAGAGGTGGTCACCGTGACCTCAACCCGGTCATAGCCGTCTTCAAACTCATCCAGCATTTGCCAGTGTGCGGAAAGGTTATCAGAGATAAACAGATAGCCTTCGACGCGGGGGCCATCGGGGTGGAGGACAATCCCGGGAAAGTCTGCCGCCGCACCCCAGCCGCGTTCGTAGAACGTACCGGAGACGAAACCGGCCAGCCATTCACCGCCGATGTTTTCAAGGATATGCGCATTAGAATGGCCCGGGCGCAGCGTGCCGTAGACAAACAGAGCGTTCATTTTCCCTCATCCGCAAAGCAAAAAGCCTGCTTTAAAAGCAGGCTTTTTAAATTTGGCTCCTCTGACTGGACTCGAACCAGTGACATACGGATTAACAGTCCGCCGTTCTACCGACTGAACTACAGAGGAATCGTTGTGGAGGCTTATCTTAGCGGCGAAAAAACTTTTGTCAAACCTGATCTTATGGAAAATCGACTGATTGCTGATTCTGTCGTCAGTTTGTTGTAATTCCACACATCTTTTTTCAGGAAAATACTTTGCAGGATTAGCATTTCTCCCCCATCATTTGAAATGGAGTTTCAACTTTTCTCGCTAAGGTCCATTTTGAACGTCACTGCCTCCTTACGCCAGGCGATCGCGCGCACGCCATGGTATGCAAAACGTAAAAGCTATCGTGTCCTGTTCTGGCGTGAAATCACCCCTCTTGCTGTGCCTATCTTCCTGGAAAATACCTGCGTTCTGCTGATGGGAGTACTGAGCACCTTCCTGGTGAGCTGGCTGGGGAAAGAGGCGATGGCGGGGGTCGGGCTGGCGGACAGCTTTAACATGGTGGTGATGTCATTTTTTGCTGCCATCGATCTCGGGACGACGGTGGTGGTGGCTTTTAGCCTCGGCAAGCTCGATCCCAAACGTGCGCGCGAGGCAGCCCGCCAGTCGCTGATGATCATGACTGTCTTTTCGATTGTTCTGGCGGCGGTGATTCACTATTTCGGTAAAGAGATTATCGATTTTGTCGCCGGGGAAGCCACGAACGAGGTTAAAGACCTGGCGCTGACCTATCTGGAGATGACCGTCATCAGCTATCCGGCGGCGGCTATCGCCCTGATTGGCAGCGGCGCGCTGCGCGGGGCAGGTAACACCAAAATTCCGCTCCTGATCAACGGCGGAATGAATATCCTGAATATCATCATCAGCAGCGTGCTGATCTACGGCGTGTTCTCGTGGGACGGGCTGGGGTTCGTCGGCGCCGGACTGGGGCTAACCATTTCACGCTATATCGGTGCGGCGGCGATTATCGGCGTGCTGATGGCGGGGATCACCCCCTCGCTGCGCCTCACGCTGAAGAGCTATTTCCGCCCCTTTAACTTCGCCATTATCTGGGAAGTGATGGGGATCGGCATTCCCGCCAGTATTGAGTCGGTGCTGTTTAACGGCGGGAAGCTGCTGACGCAGATGTTTGTCGCCGGGATGGGCACCGACGTTATCGCCGGTAACTTCATCGCCTTTTCTATCGCCTCGCTGATTAACCTGCCGGGTAACGCGCTGGGTTCGGCCTCGACTATCATTACCGGAAAACGGCTCGGGAAAGGGCAGATCGGCCAGGCTGAGCGGCAGCTGCGCCACGTTTTCTGGCTGTCGACCATTGGACTGACCGTGATTGCCTGGGGAACGGCGCCGTTTGCCGGGCTGATGGCCTCGTTCTATACCCACGAAGAGGACGTTAAAGAGGTCGTTAAAATCCTCATCTGGCTCAATGCGGCCTTTATGCCCATCTGGGCGGCCTCATGGGTACTGCCAGCCGGGCTGAAGGGCGCGCGTGACGCCCGCTTTGCGATGTGGGTGTCGATGCTCGGCATGTGGGGATGTCGCGTTGTGGCGGGGTATACGCTCGGGGTGATGCTCGGATGGGGCGTAGTCGGCGTCTGGCTGGGTA
This sequence comes from Enterobacter cloacae complex sp. IR5422, assembly GCF_049238165.1. Lineage (NCBI taxonomy): Bacteria > Pseudomonadati > Pseudomonadota > Gammaproteobacteria > Enterobacterales > Enterobacteriaceae > Enterobacter > Enterobacter cloacae complex sp. IR5422. The sequence goes on from NZ_JBMKHT010000059.1 coordinate 24,065, forward strand.
TGTTCCTGGACTGGGCCGTACGGGGCGCGCTGTTCTACTGGCGCATGGTCAGCGGGCGCTGGCTGTGGAAATACCCGCGGAAAAATGCCTGACAATTGCGCGAAGTGGAGAATAAATCGGCAAACGATCGGAAATATGCATTCTGCCTTTGACATCATGGGGGAGCATCGATAATATGCGCCCCGTTCACACGATTCCTCTGTAGTTCAGTCGGTAGAACGGCGGACTGTTAATCCGTATGTCACTGGTTCGAGTCCAGTCAGAGGAGCCAAATTTGAAAAGCCTGCTTTTAAA